>NZ_JBNVBV010000002.1:0-189598 GCF_052274505.1 Microbacterium sp. F2 | reverse complement strand
GCGCTACAAGATCGTCCGTGGCGCCCTGGACACCCAGGCCGTCAAGAACCGCAAGCAGGCCCGTAGTCGCTACGGCGCGAAGAAGGGCTGAGAACAATGCCTCGTAAGGGTCCCGCCCCCAAGCGCCCCGTCGTCAACGACCCGGTGTACGGCGCTCCGATCGTCACCCAGCTGGTCAACAAGATCCTCGTCGACGGCAAGAAGTCGCTCGCGGAGTCCATCGTGTACGGCGCCCTCGAGGGCGTCGAGTCCAAGAACGGTCAGGACGCTGTTGCCACCCTCAAGAAGGCGCTCGACAACGTGCGACCGACTCTTGAGGTCAAGAGCCGCCGAGTCGGTGGTTCCACCTACCAGGTTCCCGTCGAAGTCAAGCCGCACCGTGCGAACACCCTCGCGCTGCGCTGGCTTGTCAGCTACGCGAAGGGTCGTCGTGAGAAGACCATGACCGAGCGCCTGCAGAACGAAATCCTGGATGCCTCGAACGGCCTCGGTGCCGCGGTCAAGCGCCGCGAAGACACCCACAAGATGGCCGAGTCGAACCGCGCATTCGCCCACTACCGCTGGTAATACCCCTTCGCCGTTCCCGCAGGCCACAAACCTGCGGGAACGGCGAAGTCCGCGACATCCCTCACCACACGTAAGGACACCCCGTGGCACAAGAAGTGCTCACCGACCTGAACAAGGTCCGCAACATCGGCATCATGGCTCACATCGACGCCGGCAAGACGACGACGACCGAGCGCATCCTCTTCTACACGGGTGTCAACCACAAGATCGGCGAAACCCACGACGGCGCTGCGACCACCGACTGGATGGAGCAGGAGCAGGAGCGTGGCATCACGATCACCTCTGCGGCCGTGACGTGCTTCTGGGACAAGAACCAGATCAACATCATCGACACCCCCGGCCACGTGGACTTCACCGTCGAGGTGGAGCGTTCGTTGCGCGTGCTCGATGGCGCCGTTGCTGTCTTCGATGGCAAGGAGGGCGTGGAGCCCCAGTCCGAGACCGTGTGGCGTCAGGCCGACAAGTACGACGTGCCGCGCATCTGCTTCGTCAACAAGATGGACAAGCTCGGTGCTGACTTCTACTTCACCGTCGACACGATCATCAACCGTCTGAAGGCAAAGCCCCTCGTCATCCAGCTGCCGATCGGTGTCGAAAACGACTTCGTCGGCGTCATCGACCTGGTTGAAAACCGCGCCCTCGTGTGGCCCGGCGACGCCAAGGGTGACGTGACCATGGGCGCCAAGTACGAGATCCAGGAGATCCCTGCCGACCTCGCTGACAAGGCCGCCGAGTACCGCGAGAAGCTCCTCGAAACTGTCGCTGAAAGCGACGAGGCGCTGCTGGAGAAGTACTTCGGCGGTGAGGAGCTCACGGTCGCCGAGATCAAGGGCGCCATCCGCAAGCTCACGATCGCCTCGGAGATCTACCCCGTGCTGTGCGGCTCGGCATTCAAGAACCGCGGCGTGCAGCCCATGCTTGACGCTGTTGTGGACTACCTGCCCTCGCCGCTGGACGTTCCCTCGATCGAGGCTCACGACCCCAAGGACGAAGAGAAGATCATCGAGCGTCACGCCGACGCTGCCGAGCCGTTCGCCGCGCTCGCCTTCAAGATCGTCTCGCACCCCTTCTTCGGTCGCCTCACCTACATCCGCGTGTACTCGGGTCACCTCGACTCCGGTGCGCAGGTGGTCAACGCGACCAAGGGCAAGAAGGAGCGCATCGGCAAGATCTTCCAGATGCACGCCAACAAAGAGAACCCGGTCGACTCGGTCACCGCGGGGCACATCTACGCCGTCATCGGCCTCAAGGACACCACCACGGGTGACACCCTCTCGGATGCCGACAAGCAGGTCGTCCTCGAGTCGATGACCTTCCCGGAGCCGGTCATCGAGGTCGCGATCGAGCCCAAGACGAAGGCTGACCAGGAGAAGCTGGGTCTGGCGATCCAGAAGCTTGCCGAAGAGGACCCGACGTTCCGCGTCGAGCAGAACTCCGAGACCGGCCAGACCGTCATCAAGGGCATGGGCGAGCTGCACCTCGACATCCTCGTGGACCGCATGAAGCGCGAGTTCAAGGTCGAGGCCAATGTCGGCAAGCCCCAGGTGGCGTACCGCGAGACGATCCGCAAGGCCGTCGAGCGCCACGACTACACGCACAAGAAGCAGACCGGTGGATCCGGCCAGTTCGCGAAGATCCAGTTCGCGCTCGAGCCCCTCGAGGTCACGGCCGAGAAGATCTACGAGTTCGAGAACAAGGTCACCGGTGGCCGCATCCCGCGCGAGTACATCGAGCCGACCAACCAGGGCTTCCAGGACGCGATGAACGTCGGTGTCCTGGCCGGCTACCCCATGGTCGGCATCAAGGCGATCCTCATGGACGGCGCGTCGCACGACGTCGACTCGTCCGAAATGGCGTTCAAGATCGCCGGTTCGATGGGCTTCAAGGAGGCCGTCCGCAAGGCGAACCCCGTCATCCTCGAGCCGCTCATGGCGGTCGAGGTGCGTACTCCCGAGGAGTACATGGGGGACGTCATCGGTGACCTGAACTCGCGTCGCGGCCAGATCCAGTCGATGGAGGATGCCGCCGGCGTCAAGGTCGTCCGGGCCCTCGTTCCCCTGTCCGAGATGTTCGGCTACATCGGTGACCTGCGCTCGAAGACCTCGGGCCGTGCGGTCTACTCGATGGAGTTCGACAGCTACGCGGAGGTCCCCAGGGCCGTCGCCGACGAGATCGTCCAGAAGAACAAGGGCGAGTGATCGCTCACGGGTGCCGCACCCGCGGCATCCGGTTCTTCGGGGTTACAACTTCACACCAGAAACACACACACCCTCTCGCCTAGACTGAGAGACATCCCCGTAGAGTGCCGGTCGCAATCCAGCGCCCGGAGCTTCTACATGACCGTCCTGAGGAGGACCCAGTGGCTAAGGCCAAGTTCGAGCGGACCAAGCCGCACGTGAACATCGGAACGATCGGTCACGTTGACCACGGCAAGACGACGCTCACCGCGGCGATCTCGAAGGTGCTCGCCGACAAGTACCCGTCGGCCACCAACGTGCAGCGTGACTTCGCGTCGATCGACTCGGCTCCCGAGGAGCGTCAGCGCGGTATCACGATCAACATCTCGCACGTTGAGTACGAGACCCCCAAGCGTCACTACGCACACGTTGACGCCCCGGGTCACGCCGACTACATCAAGAACATGATCACCGGTGCTGCCCAGATGGACGGCGCGATCCTCGTGGTTGCCGCCACCGACGGCCCGATGGCTCAGACCCGTGAGCACGTTCTGCTCGCCAAGCAGGTTGGTGTTCCCTACCTGCTGGTCGCGCTGAACAAGGCTGACATGGTCGACGACGAGGAGATCCTGGAGCTCGTCGAGCTCGAGGTTCGCGAGCTGCTCTCGAGCCAGGACTTCGATGGCGACAACGCCCCCGTCGTTCGCGTTTCGGGCCTGAAGGCTCTCGAAGGCGACGAGAAGTGGACCGAGTCCATCGTCGAGCTCATGAACGCTGTTGACGAGTCGATCCCCGACCCGGTGCGTGACAAGGACAAGCCGTTCCTCATGCCCATCGAGGATGTCTTCACGATCACCGGTCGTGGCACCGTCGTCACCGGTCGCGCCGAGCGTGGCACGCTCGCGATCAACTCCGAGGTCGAGATTGTCGGCATCCGCCCGACGCAGAAGACCACGGTCACCGGTATCGAGATGTTCCACAAGCAGCTCGACGAGGCATGGGCCGGTGAGAACTGTGGTCTGCTTCTTCGTGGCACCAAGCGCGAAGACGTCGAGCGCGGTCAGGTCGTCGTCAAGCCCGGTTCGGTTACCCCTCACACCAACTTCGAGGGCACCGCGTACATCCTGTCCAAGGACGAGGGTGGCCGTCACAACCCGTTCTTCACGAACTACCGCCCGCAGTTCTACTTCCGCACCACCGACGTGACCGGCGTCATCACCCTCCCCGAGGGCACTGAGATGGTCATGCCCGGTGACACCACCGACATGACGGTCGAGCTGATCCAGCCGATTGCCATGGAAGAGGGTCTCGGCTTCGCGATCCGTGAGGGTGGCCGCACCGTCGGCGCCGGCACGGTCACGAAGATCCTGAAGTAATCTTCGGCACCTGTCGAGAGGGGTCGTCCGCGTCACGCGGGCGGCCCCTCCGTCGTGCTGGAAACCCCCCCCCGTTTCAGCGGCAGTGCGTCGAGTGAGGTCTTTGTTTCGAATCGGTGAACATTGCTCCCGTTTCGCAGCCCCGATTGTGGTATTCACGAAACTGTGGGTAGCCTGGGAGCAACTCGCGGAGGACGAGGGCTGTTCCAGGCAGCGCTGACCTCCGCGCAAAACGCCCCCCACGCCGCTCGTCGGCATACACACAACAGACTTTTTTCTACGTCGGGGAGACACTATGAAGAGCCTACGTACCAAGATTGCGGCGGTAGCCATCGCTATCGTCGCTCTCGTTGCCGCACCGACGGCAGCGATGGCCTACACGCCTGTTCCGCCGAGCGGAACGACGACGACGATTCCTGCCGGCGGATCGGCGACGTTCCTGTTCGACTTCATCGGCACCGGCACCGTCGACTACACCTGGACCGGTGAGGGTGTCGGCCCGGGCAGCCTTGCCATGGTCAAAGCCGCGCCGACCTCGACGCAGGTCACCAAGGCCACAGGCCAGACCGTCAAGGTCACGCTCCCTTCGAACGCCACCGGCCAGTACGTGCTAGTGGGTGTGCGCGACGGCGGGGCGGAGACCATAACGCTCAGGATCAACGCGACGATCGCGACGACCGGTTTCGACGCGACCTCGATGCTCGGGGTCTGGATCGGTGGCGGCGTGCTGCTGCTCGGCGGTGTGCTCGTCACGGTCTTCGCGGCGCGCCGCGAACGCCAGGACGCCTGAGCGCGACCGTACAACCTCAACGAAGGCCCCCGCTTCGGCGGGGGCCTTCGTCATGCGGCGGCGTAGCGGATCAATCCCGGCGTGAGTTTGCGACACGCCCGGGATGCACGTAGACTACTGAGGTTCCACATTCCGGTGCGCACTGTTGTGCGCCTGGATCACTGCCAGGGCAGTGCATAGAACGCGCGAAAGCGCAGAGTCTAGGCCGCGGGCAGCAGAACACGTTTCCCACACAGCATCCCTGCTTGCCAGGGTGACACGCGTGCGTGTCGTGCGGGACCGGATGCGCGAGCGTCCGGGTTGACATCAGAACAGCGGTGCAGCATCCGCACTATGTGGAGTGAAGTGCCACGGCGCGCAAGCGCCACGGTGCGTCCAATGCCCGTGCCCCGAACCGATCGGGGTCCAGAGGTAAGACGCGAGAAAGAGAGTGAGCAGACAATGGCGGGACAGAAGATCCGCATTCGCCTGAAGTCGTACGACCACGCGGGGCTTGACAGCTCGGCGCGCAAGATCGTCGACACCGTGACCCGAGCGGGCGCGACGGTCGTTGGACCCGTGCCGCTTCCGACCGAGAAGAACGTCGTGTGCGTCATCCGGTCGCCCCACAAGTACAAGGACAGCCGCGAGCACTTCGAGATGCGCACCCACAAGCGTCTGATCGACATCATCGACCCGACGCCCAAGGCCGTCGACTCGCTGATGCGCCTTGACCTGCCGGCCGACGTCAACATCGAGATCAAGCTCTGAGGTTCGACATGGCTGACATCAACTCAAAGATTTCGAAGGGACTGCTGGGCACCAAGCTCGGCATGACCCAGGTTTGGGACGAGAACGGCAAGCTCGTTCCCGTCACCGTGATCGAAGTGGCCCCCAACGTGGTCACCCAGGTCCGCACCCCCGAGAAGGACGGCTACAACGCCGTTCAGATCGCGTACGGCCAGATCGACCCCCGCAAGGTGAACAAGCCCCTCTCGGCCCACTTCGAGGCCGCGGGCGTCACCCCTCGCCGCCACCTCACCGAGGTGCGCACGGCGGATGCAGCTGACTACTCACTCGGTCAGGAGCTCACCGTCGACGGCGTGTTCGAGGCGGGTCAGCTGGTCGACGTCGTCGGCACCAGCAAGGGTAAGGGCACCGCGGGTGTCATGAAGCGCCACAACTTCAAGGGCGTTTCGGCCTCGCACGGTGCGCACCGCAACCACCGCAAGCCCGGTTCGATCGGCGCCTCCTCGACCCCCAGCCGCGTGTTCAAGGGCATGCGGATGGCAGGTCGGATGGGCGGCGAGCGCGTCACCGTGCTGAACCTCACCGTCCACGCGGTCGACGCCGAGAAGGGTCTGCTGCTCGTCAAGGGCGCCGTCCCCGGTGCGCGTGGTCGCATCGTCTACGTCCGCAACGCAGTGAAGGGTGCCTGATCATGGCTGACTCGACTCTCGCGCTCGACGTCCACAAGGCTGACGGCAAGAAGGCCGGCTCGGTTGAGCTGCCCGCCGCCCTGTTCGACGTCAAGACGAACATTCCGCTCATCCACCAGGTCGTCGTGGCGCAGCGCGCCGCGGCTCGCCAGGGTACTCACTCGACCAAGCGTCGCGGTGAGGTCTCGGGTGCCGGCCGCAAGCCGTTCAAGCAGAAGGGCACCGGTAACGCCCGTCAGGGTTCGATCCGCGCGCCCCACATGACCGGTGGTGGCATCGTCCACGGGCCCAAGCCCCGCGACTACGGACAGCGCACGCCCAAGAAGATGATCGCTGCCGCGCTCCTCGGTGCGCTGAGTGACCGCGCTCGTGGCGAGCGTCTGCACATCGTCGACTCGTTCGGTATCGAGGGTGCTCCGTCCACGAAGGCTGCTGTTGCCGTCCTCGGCAACCTCGCCCCGGCGAAGAACGTCCTCGTGGTCGTCACGCGCGACGACGAGACGAGCATCCTGAGCGTTCGCAACCTCGCGTACGTGCACGTGCTCTACGTCGACCAGCTCAACGCCTACGACGTCCTCGTCTCGGACGACATCGTCTTCACCAAGGCTGCCTATGACGCGTTCGTCGCGTCGAAGACCGTCTCCACCCAGGAGGTCTCCGCATGACCACTGTCAACAAGGACCCGCGCGACGTCATCCTGAAGCCGGTCGTCTCCGAGAAGAGCTACTCGCTCATCGACGAGGGCAAGTACACGTTCCTCGTGGACCCGCGTGCGACCAAGACCGAGATCAAGCTCGCGATCGAGAAGATCTTCGGCGTCAAGGTGGCCTCGGTCAACACGATCAATCGCGTCGGCAAGGCCCGTCGCACCCGTTTCGGCATGGGCAAGCGCAAGGACACCAAGCGCGCCATCGTCACGCTGAAGTCGGGCTCCATCGACATCTTCACGGCCGTCGGCTGACAGTCGGGATAGAGGACTAGAGACATGGCAATTCGCAAGTACAAGCCCACGACCCCCGGTCGCCGCGGCTCGTCGGTGGCGGACTTCGCTGAGATCACCCGATCGACGCCCGAGAAGTCGCTCCTTCGTCCGATCGCGAAGACCGGTGGCCGCAACAACCAGGGCCGCATCACGACGCGTCACATCGGTGGCGGACACAAGCGTCAGTACCGTGTGATCGACTTCCGTCGTAACGACAAGGACGGCATCAACGCCAAGGTCGCGCACATCGAGTACGACCCCAACCGCACCGCGCGCATCGCGCTGCTGCACTACGTCGATGGCGAGAAGCGTTACATCCTCGCCCCGAACAAGCTGCAGCAGGGCGACATCGTGGAGTCGGGTCCCTCGGCCGACATCAAGCCCGGCAACAACCTGCCGCTGCGTAACATCCCCACCGGTACCGTTGTGCACGCGATCGAGCTGCGCCCCGGTGGCGGTGCGAAGATGGCCCGCTCGGCAGGGGCCGCAGTTCGCCTCGTCGCCAAGGACGGCCCCTACGCGCAGCTTCGTCTGCCGTCCGGTGAAATCCGCAACGTCGACGCTCGCTGCCGCGCCACGATCGGCGAGGTCGGCAACGCCGAGCAGTCGAACATCAACTGGGGCAAGGCTGGCCGCAAGCGCTGGAAGGGTGTGCGCCCGACCGTCCGCGGTGTCGCGATGAACCCGGTCGACCACCCCCACGGTGGTGGTGAGGGCAAGACCTCCGGTGGTCGTCACCCCGTGAGCCCCTGGGGCCAGGCGGAGGGCCGTACGCGCCACGCCAACAAGGAAAGCGACAAGCTCATCGTCCGCCGCCGCACGGCCGGCAAGAAGCGCAAGTAGGTAGGAACAGAAGATGCCACGCAGTCTCAAGAAGGGCCCCTTCGTCGACGAGCACCTGCTTCGCAAGGTCGTCTCCCAGAACGAAGCCGGGACCAAGAACGTCATCAAGACCTGGTCGCGCCGCTCGATGATCATCCCGGCCATGCTCGGCCACACGATCGCCGTGCACGACGGTCGCAAGCACATCCCTGTGTTCGTGAGCGAGACCATGGTCGGCCACAAGCTGGGCGAGTTCGCGCCCACCCGCACCTTCCGCGGCCACGAGAAGGACGACAAGAAGGGCCGCCGCCGCTGACGCGGGGGCGCAAGAGGAGAGAGAAATGGTGGAGTCCATCGCACGCGTGCGACACATCCGCGTGACCCCTCAGAAGGCTCGTCGTGTCGTCGCGCTCATCAAGGGCAAGCAGGCCGAAGAGGCCCTCGCGATCCTGAAGTTCGCGCCGCAGGGTGCGAGCGAGCCGATCTACAAGCTGGTTGCGTCGGCCATCGCCAACGCTCGCGTGAAGGCCGACAACGACGGCACCTATTTCGACGAGGGTGCGCTGTTCGTCAAGAACGCGTACGTCGATGAGGGAACGACGCTCAAGCGGTTCCAGCCGCGCGCGCAGGGTCGTGCATTCCAGATCAAGAAGCGCACCAGCCACATCACGGTCGTTCTCGCAACGCCCGAGGTCGCTGAGACCGCGCCCGCTGCCAAGACCAAGAAGGCGAGCAAGTAATGGGACAGAAAGTCAACCCGTACGGCTTCCGCCTGGGCATCACCACCGACCACGTGTCGCGGTGGTTCTCGGACTCGACCAAGCCGGGTCAGCGCTACGCCGACTACGTGGCCGAGGACATCAAGATCCGTCGTCTGCTCAAGACGCAGCTCGACCGCGCCGGTGTCAGCAACATCGAGATCGAGCGCACGCGTGACCGCGTTCGCGTCGACATCCACACCGCCCGTCCGGGCATCGTGATCGGTCGCCGCGGCGCCGAGGCTGAGCGCATCCGCGCCGACCTCGAGAAGCTCACCGGCAAGCAGATCCAGCTGAACATCCTCGAGGTCAAGAACCCCGAGGCTGACGCTCAGCTGGTCGCGCAGGGCATCGCCGAGCAGCTGTCTGCTCGTGTTGCCTTCCGTCGCGCAATGCGTAAGGGCCTGCAGGGCGCGCAGCGTGCCGGCGCCAAGGGTGTCCGGATCCAGGTCTCGGGCCGCCTCGGCGGTGCGGAGATGAGCCGGTCGGAGTTCTACCGAGAAGGCCGTGTGCCGCTGCACACCCTGCGCGCGAACATCGACTACGGCTTCTACGAGGCCAAGACCACCTTCGGCCGCATCGGCGTGAAGGTCTGGATCTACAAGGGCGACCTCACTAACAAGGAACTGGCCCGCGAGCAGGCGAACCAGAAGCCCGCGCGCGAGCGTGGCGACCGTCGTGGCCCCCGCCGCGACAACCGCGCCGCTGAGGCCCCGGTCGCAGAAGGAGCGTCGGCATAATGCTCATCCCCCGCAAGGTCAAGTACCGCAAGCAGCACCACCCGGGTCGCGATGGCCAGGCCACCGGTGGCACCAAGGTGTCGTTCGGTGAGTTCGGCATCCAGGCCCTGACCCCCGCCTATGTGACCAACCGTCAGATCGAGTCCGCTCGTATCGCGATGACCCGTCACATCAAGCGTGGTGGAAAGGTGTGGATCAATATCTACCCCGACCGTCCGCTGACCAAGAAGCCTGCCGAAACCCGCATGGGTTCCGGTAAGGGCTCGCCGGAGTGGTGGGTCGCAAACGTCAAGCCGGGTCGCGTCCTCTTCGAGGTTGCCGGTGTCAACGAGCAGCTCGCTCGTGAAGCCCTGACCCGTGCCATCCACAAGCTGCCTCTGAAGGCACGCATCATCAAGCGCGAGGAGGGCGACGCGTAATGGCGATCGGCACCAAGACGCTCGCCCCGAGCGAGCTGGACACGTTCGAAGACCAGCGCCTGGTCGAGGAGCTGCGCAAGGCCAAGGAAGAGCTGTTCAACCTGCGCTTCCAGTCGGCCACCGGCCAGCTCGACAGCCACGGCCGCATCCGCGCGGTCAAGCGTGACATCGCGCGGCTGTACACCGTCATCCGCGAGCGCGAGCTCGGCATCCGTGCCACGCCCGCTCCCGTCGAGAAGGCGACCAAGGCTCGCAAGACGAAGGCCGCGAAGTCGGATGACGACGCTGCCGCCAAGGAGGAGGCTGAGTGATGGCCACCACAGAGAACACCACTGAGAAGGCTCCGGCCAAGAAGGCGCCCGCTAAGAAGGCTGCTGCCGAGAAGGTTGTCGAGGCTCCGGTCGAGGCAGGTCACGAGCACTCGGAGCACGACGTTCGCGACCCCAACGCCCGCGGCTACCGCAAGACCCGTCGTGGCTACGTCGTCTCGGACAAGATGGACAAGACCATCGTCGTCGAGGTCGAGGACCGCGTGAAGCACCCCCTCTACGGCAAGGTCATCCGCCGGACCTCGAAGGTGAAGGCGCACGACGAGACCAACACCGCCGGCATCGGCGACCTCGTCGTCATCAACGAGACCCGTCCGCTCAGCGCCACCAAGCGCTGGCGTCTGGTCGAGATCCTCGAGAAGGCGAAGTGATCTCATGATTCAGAACGAATCCCGCCTCAAGGTGGCGGACAACACGGGCGCGAAAGAGCTGCTGACCATTCGTGTGCTGGGCGGCTCCAACCGTCGGTACGCCGGTCTCGGCGACATCATCGTGGCAACCGTCAAGGATGCGATCCCCGGCGGCAACGTCAAGAAGGGCGATGTCGTCAAGGCTGTTGTGGTGCGCACGGTCAAGCAGACCCGCCGTCCCGACGGTTCCTACATCAAGTTCGACGAGAACGCCGCCGTCATCCTGAAGAACGACGGGGAGCCCCGCGGCACCCGCATCTTCGGACCGGTCGGCCGTGAGCTTCGTGACAAGAAGTTCATGAAGATCGTCTCGCTGGCCCCGGAGGTCATCTGATCATGGCGAACATCAAAAAGGGCGACCTGGTTCAGGTCATCTCAGGCCCCACGCCTGAGCGCGGCGGCGACCGCGGCAAGCAGGGCAAGGTCCTCGAGGTCCTCGTCGAGCAGGACCGCGTGATCGTCGAGGGCGTGAACTACGTCACCAAGCACGTCCGCGTCGGTCAGACCCAGCGCGGCACGAAGACTGGCGGTCTCGAGACCATCGAGGCGCCCATCCACATCTCCAACGTCCAGGTCGTGGACCCCGAGACGAAGAAGCCGACCCGTGTCGGTCACCGTGTCGAGGAGCAGGTCAAGGACGGCGTGAAGCGCACGGTTCGCGTGCGGTACGCAAAGAAGTCAGGTAAGGACCTCTGATGAGCACGACCACTGCTGCGCCAGCTGGCAAAATCCAGCCGCGCCTGAAGCAGAAGTACAACGGCGAGATCAAGAAGGCACTGCAGGACGAGTTCGGCTACGCGAACGTCATGCAGATCCCCGGCCTCGTGAAGGTCGTCGTGAACACCGGTGTCGGTGAGGCAGCTCGCGACAGCAAGGTGATCGATGGCGCGGTCGACGACCTCACCAAGATCACCGGTCAGAAGCCGGTCGTTACGAAGGCCCGCAAGTCGATCGCACAGTTCAAGCTGCGCGAGGGACAGGCCATCGGTGCGCACGTGACCCTGCGTGGCGACCGTGCTTGGGAGTTCATCGACCGCCTCGTGAGCCTCGCGCTGCCCCGTATCCGCGACTTCCGTGGACTCTCGGACAAGCAGTTCGACGGCAACGGCAACTACACCTTCGGTGTGCAGGAGCAGTCGATCTTCCACGAGATCAACCAGGACAAGATCGACCGCGTCCGCGGGTTCGACATCACGATCGTGACGTCGGCGAAGACGGATGCAGAAGGTCGTGCTCTCCTGCGTCACCTCGGCTTCCCGTTCCGGGGCACCGAGCAGCAGGCCTAATCAACCTCTGATGTCCCGGGACCTCCGGGGCATCACCACCACAGGTCGGCGTCCGCGTAACGGGCGTCGAAACCTGGTGAACGAAAGAAGAACCCCATGACCATGACAGACCCGGTCGCAGACATGCTGACCCGGCTGCGCAACGCGAACTCGGCGCACCACGACTCCGTGTCGCTGCCGAGCTCGAAGCTCAAGACGCACATCGCCGAGATCCTCAAGCAAGAGGGTTACATCTCGGACTGGTCGGTCGAGGACGCCCGCGTGGGCCAGACCCTGACCATGACCCTCAAGTACGGCCCGAACCGCGAGCGTTCGATCGCGGGCATCAAGCGCGTGTCGAAGCCTGGTCTTCGTGTCTACGCGAAGTCGACCGAGATCCCCACGGTTCTCGGCGGACTCGGTGTTGCGATCCTGTCCACCTCCTCCGGTCTTCTCACCGACCGTCAGGCCGAGCAGAAGGGCGTGGGTGGGGAAGTCCTCGCCTACGTGTGGTGATCTGACATGTCGCGTATTGGACGTCTTCCCATCGACATCCCCGCTGGTGTGACCATCACGGTCGAGGGCCAGGATGTCGCCGTCAAGGGCCCGAAGGGTGAGCTATCGCTCACCGTCGCGCGCCCCATCGAGGTCAAGGTCGAAGAGGGTCAGGTGCTTGTCACCCGTCCCGACGACGAGCGCGAGTCGCGCTCGCTGCACGGCCTGACCCGCACCCTCATCAACAACAACATCATCGGCGTGACCCAGGGCTACACCAAGGGCCTCGAGGTCGTCGGCACCGGTTACCGCGTTGCACAGAAGGGCAGCTCCATCGAGTTCGCCCTCGGCTTCTCGCACCCCGTGCTCGTTGACCCGCCCAGCGGCATCAGCTTCACGGTCGAGGGCAACAACAAGGTCACCGTGAGTGGTATCGACAAGCAGGCCGTCGGTGAGGTTGCTGCCAACATCCGAAAGATCCGTAAGCCGGAGCCCTACAAGGGCAAGGGCATCCGCTACGCAGGCGAGGTCGTGCGTCGCAAGGCCGGAAAGGCTGGTAAGTAACCATGAGCGTCAAGACGAAGTCCGACGCCCGCGCGCGTCGCCACACCCGTCTTCGCAAGAAGGTCGTCGGCACCACCGAGCGTCCGCGCCTGGTCGTCACCCGCTCTGCCCGTCACGTGTTCGTGCAGGTCGTCGACGACAGCAAGGGCCACACGCTGGCCTCGGCATCCACCCTCGAAACCGACCTGCGGTCGTTCGACGGTGACAAGACCGCCAAGGCACGCAAGGTCGGCGAGCTCGTCGCCGAGCGTGCGAAGGCAGCCGGCGTCGCCGACGTCGTGTTCGACCGTGGCGGCAACCGCTACGCGGGACGTGTCGCGGCGATCGCCGACGGCGCCCGCGAAGGAGGTCTGAACCTGTGAGCGAGAACAACAACCCCGTGGAGAACGACGTGACCACTGCCGAGGGCACCGAACCGGTTGCCGAGGCCACTGCGGCCGAGGGCGCCGCGACGACCGAGCGCGAGCGTGAGCCGCGCCGCGGGAGCCGCGAGCGCAACCCCAACCGTGACCGCAACTCGCGTGACCGCGGCGACAACCAGTTCCTGGAGCGTGTCGTCACCATCAACCGTGTCTCGAAGGTCGTGAAGGGTGGACGCCGGTTCAGCTTCACCGCCCTCGTGGTCGTCGGTGACGGCAACGGTGTGGTCGGCGTTGGCTACGGCAAGGCCCGTGAGGTCCCCCTGGCGATCTCGAAGGGTGTCGAAGAGGCCAAGCGCAACTTCTTCCGCGTGCCGCGCTCCGGCTCCACCATCCCGCACCCCGTGCAGGGTGAGGCGGCAGCCGGTGTGGTGCTCCTGCGTCCCGCTGCTGCCGGTACCGGTGTTATCGCCGGTGGTCCGGTGCGTGCGGTGCTCGAGTGCGCCGGCATCCATGACGTTCTGTCGAAGTCGCTCGGCTCGTCGAACACGATCAACATCGTGCACGCGACCGTGGAGGCGCTCCAGCAGCTCGAGGAGCCGCGTTCGGTTGCCGCTCGTCGTGGTCTTGACTTCGACCAGGTCGCTCCGGCTCGTCTCGTCCGTGCCGAAGCTGAGGCTACGGCCGCACAGAAGGTAGGTGCCTGATGGCTGCTCGGCTGAAGGTAACCCAGGTCAAGTCCAAGGTGAGCGAGAAGCAGAACCAGCGTGACACGCTGCGCTCGCTCGGTCTCAAGCGGATCGGCGACTCGGTCGTCCGTCCCGACGACGCGCAGACGCGCGGCTACGTCAAGACCGTCGCTCACCTCGTGAAGGTTGAGGAGATCGACTAATGGCAGACAACGAAAACGTCGAGGCTGCAGAAGCAGTAGCCGCGGCGCCCAAGAAGGCCCCGGCTCGCAAGGCTCCGGCCAAGGCTGCTGCCGACGCGCCCGCCGAGAAGAAGGCGCCCGCGCGCAAGGCTCCGGCCAAGGCTGCTGCTGACAGCGAAGCCCCGGCCGAGAAGGCAGCGCCCGCCAAGAAGGCTCCGGCTAAGGCGGCGGCGAAGAAGGATGTCGCACCCGCGACCCGTCCCGGTGTGCTCAAGGTGCACCACCTTCGTCCGGTCCCCGGCGCCAACACGGCAAAGACCCGGGTTGGCCGCGGTGAAGGCTCGAAGGGTAAGACTGCGGGCCGTGGCACCAAGGGCACGAAGGCCCGCTACCAGGTCAAGGTCGGTTTCGAGGGTGGGCAGATGCCGCTGCACATGCGCACCCCGAAGCTCCGCGGTTTCAAGAACCCGTTCCGCGTGGAGTACCAGGTCGTGAACCTTTCGACGCTGGCCGAGCTCTACCCGAAGGGTGGCGAGGTCACTGTCAGTGACCTCGTGGCCAAGGGCGCAGTTCGCAAGAACGAGAAGGTCAAGGTCCTCGGTGACGGCGACATCTCGGTCAAGCTCACCGTGACCGTCGACAAGGTTTCGGGTTCGGCCGAGCAGAAGATCGTCGCTGCCGGCGGGTCCGTCGCGACCGCCGCCTCGGCGAAGTAGTACCTGGAAAGAGGGGCCGGAGAGATCTCCGGCCCCTCTTTCGGTTAGCCTGGACGTTGGCGCGCCCGAGCGTGTCGGCATCCCCCTTGGAGGAATCCTCTTGTTCAGCGCCATCGCGCGGGTGTTCCGCACTCCCGACCTTCGTCGCAAGATCGGGTTCACCCTGGCCATCATCGCCCTGTATCGCTTCGGTGCGCACGTCCCGACCCCGTTCGTGGACTTCCCCAACGTGCAGCAGTGTCTTCGGGACTCGACCGGCACTGAGGGTCTGCTCGCTCTCGTCAACCTGTTCTCCGGTGGTGCTCTCCTCCAGCTGTCGATCTTCGCGCTGGGTGTCATGCCCTACATCACCGCGACGATCATCGTGCAGCTGTTGCGCGTGGTCATCCCGCACTTCGAAGCGCTCTACAAGGAGGGCCAGGCTGGGCAGGCGAAGCTCACCCAGTACACCCGCTACCTGACGATCGCCCTCGCGCTCCTGCAGTCGACGACGCTTGTCACCGTTGCCCGCAGCGGTCAGCTGTTCGGCACGTCGAGCGTGCCCGAGTGCCAGCAGCTGCTCACCAACGATGCTTGGTGGGCGCAGTTGCTCATGATCATCACGATGACAGCCGGTACCGGCCTCATCATGTGGTTCGCCGAGCTCGTTACCGAGCGCGGAATCGGCAACGGAATGTCGATCCTGATCTTCACCTCGATCGCTGCCGCCTTCCCCGCCTCGCTGTGGGCGATCTGGCAGTCGCGCGGTTTCGAGACGTTCTTGCTCGTCGTCGCCGTCGGAATCGTCGTGGTCGGGCTCGTGGTGTTCGTCGAACAATCCCAGCGCCGCATCCCGGTCCAGTACGCGAAGCGGATGGTGGGTCGTCGCACATACGGGGGAACCAACACGTACATCCCGATCAAGGTCAACATGGCCGGCGTCGTGCCCGTCATCTTCGCTTCGTCGCTGCTGTACATTCCGGCGCTCATCGCCCAGTTCAACCAGCCCGCCGCGGGGGAGACCGCAGCCCCCTGGGTCGTGTGGATCAGCAACAACCTCACCAACGGTGACAGCCCGATCTACATGCTCGTGTACTTCCTGCTCATCGTCGGCTTCACCTACTTCTACGTCGCGATCACCTTCAACCCGGTCGAGGTCGCCGACAACATGAAGAAGTACGGCGGGTTCATTCCCGGCATCCGTGCTGGCCGCCCGACTGCCGAGTACCTCGACTACGTGCTCACCCGCATCACTCTTCCCGGCTCGATGTACCTGGGTCTGATCGCTCTGCTTCCGCTGTTCGCGCTGGCGCTGGTCGGGGCGAACCAGAACTTCCCGTTCGGCGGGGCCTCCATCCTGATCATCGTCGGCGTGGGCCTTGAGACCGTGAAGCAGATCGACGCACAGCTGCAGCAGCGACACTACGAAGGGCTCCTCCGATGACGCGCTCCGCCGACCTTCCCTCCGCTCGCCTGCTGATCGTCGGGCCGCAGGGCTCGGGTAAAGGCACGCAGGGGGTTCGCGTGGGCGAAGCGCTCTCGATCCCCGTGATCTCGACCGGAGACGTCTTCCGCGCCAACGTGAGCGCCGGAACGCCGCTCGGTCAGCAGGTCAAGGCGATCATCGAAGCCGGCGATCTTGTGCCCGATTCCCTCACGAGCGAGATCGTGCGTGACCGCCTCACGCAGGATGACGCGAGCAATGGCTTCCTGCTGGACGGCTATCCCCGCAACCTCGGTCAGGTCGGTGACCTCGATACGTTCCTCGAGGGCCGCGGCCAGGCACTGGACGCCGTTATCGAGCTCTCTGTTCCGCGCGATGAGTCGATCGCCCGCCTGAGCCAGCGTGCGATCGAGCAGGGGCGGACCGATGACACCGAAGAGGTCATCGCCAACCGGCTTGCCATCTACGAGCGTGAGACCGCGCCCATCCTGGACGTGTATCGCGAGCGGGGGATCGTCGACGCAATCGATGGCGTCGGCTCGCTCGACGAGATCGCTGACCGTATCGCCGCCGCCCTTGCGGCGCGCGGCATCACCGGCTGACCGGGCGTCGTGCTGCGTCGATCGATCTACAAGACCCCCGCTCAGTTGCGAGCGATGGTCGAGCCGGGGCTGATCACTGCCGCTGCCCTGGATGCGGTTCGCGAGCTCGCCGCGCCGGGAGTCACGACGCTCGAGCTGGATGCCGCGGCATCCGCGGTGATCACCGGTCGAGGCGCGCGTTCGAACTTCCAGCTCGTGCGCGGCTATCGGCATACGGTGTGCGCGTCGGTGAACGAGCAGGTTGTGCACGGCATTCCGGGCGGGTATGTCCTGCAGCCGGGTGACATCCTCTCGGTTGATGCCGGAGCCGAGTATCACGGCTGGAACGGGGACTCCGCGTTCACCGTCGTCTTGGCAGACCCCGATCGACCAGAGCTCGTGGCGGCACGGCAGCAGCTCTCGGATGTCACGCGCGGATCGCTCTGGGCCGGCGTCGCTGCCCTCGCGAAGGCGTCGCACGTCGGTGAGGTCGGAGCGGCGATCGAGAGCTATGTCGAAGATCACGCGCCCGAAAGCGGGTACGGCATTCTGCGGGACTACATCGGGCACGGGATCGGTCGGAAGATGCACGAGGCGCCCCCCGTGTTCAACTACCGCACGAGCGACCCGGGGGCCGAGGTGAGACCGGGTCTCGTGCTGGCCATCGAGCCCATGGTCGTCGCCGGCGATCAAGCGACGTTCGTCGAGGATGACGACTGGACAGTTTCGACCGTCGACGGCACGGACGGCTCACATTGGGAACATAGCGTTGCCGTGCACGATGGTGGTATCTGGGTGCTGACGGCGCCCGATGGCGGCGCCGCGGAGCTCGCTCCGTTCGGTGTCACCCCGCAACCGATCGCCGGGGCCTGAGCGGCGCACGCTGGCAGGCCCGACGGACACACAGCATCCGGAGGAAGCAAACATGGCGGCTACCGCGAAATCGAACAACTCTTTCGCGATCTGGGTCAGCGTCGCAGTCGTGGCAGTGCTGGTACTGGTCGGAGTTCTCGTGGTGTGGATGAACAACACGGCATCGGCTCCGGGTCCGGTTCCCGCTGCCGCGAACATCAACACCGAGACCGGGGGGATCGCGGTCGGTACCGGTGCGAACTCCGTCGACACCTACGTCGACTTCATGTGCCCCTACTGCAACCAGTTCGAGCAGGCCGAGGGTGAGGCCATTCAGCAACTCATCGATGACGGGTCGATCACTCTGAACGTCCACCCGGTCTCGATCCTCGACCGCGCATCGCAGGGCACGAAGTTCTCGACGAGGTCCGCGAGTGCCGCGTACTGTGTCGCCGAGTCGGATCCGGATGCGCTGCTGGACTTCATCACTGCCATGTACGCCCAGCAGCCGGCCGAGTCCTCGCCGGGACTGACCGATGACGAGATCGTCGCGATCGCTGAGGGCGCGGGAGCCACGAACTCCAGTTCCTGCATCACGGACGGCACGTACATGGACTTCGCGACGGCGATGACCCAGAACCTGCCGACGAACCCTGCCACGGGCGGGGCGAGCACGCCGACGCTCGTCGTCAACGGAGAGTACGTGACGGTGACCTACGACCCGCAGACCGACATCGTCGCTCGCTTGAACTGAGCGCGACCAGGACCACGCCGCCGAGCGCCCGCAGCAACGGGCACAGACACAGCACCGGAGGAAGACACCATGGCAGCGCCCGCACAGAAGAACAACTATTTCGCCATCTGGATCAGCGTCGCCGTGGTTGCGGCGCTGGTTCTGGTGGGTGCCCTCGTGGTGTGGATGAACAACACCGCCGCGGCTCCGGGTGCTGCACCGGAAGGGCCGGGCATCAACTCGTCGACCGGTGCGATCGCGGTCGGTGACGGTGCTGACGAGGTCGACGTCTGGTTTGACTTCTACTGCCCCCACTGCCAGGACTTCGAGGATGTCTATGGTCCGACGCTCGACGAGCTCGTCACCTCGGGCGACATCACCCTGAACCTGCATCCTGTCGCGCTGTCGGGCCTGAATTCGGCATCCGGAACCGACTTCTCGAAGCGCTCGGCCAGCGCACTCTATTGCGTCGCGACGCAAGACGCTGACGCTGCCTTCGCGTTCACCCAGACGCTGCTGTCGGCAGACGTCACGGGTGCGGGATGGACCGATGAGCAACTCATCGCTCTGGCTGCCGATTCCGGAGTGACCGGGATCGATGAGTGCGTCACCCAGCGTACGTACGTCGATTTCGTCGACGCGCAGACGCGCGCGATTCCCGCGAGCCCGCAGGGTGGGCAGGGGACGCCGACGCTCGTGATCAACGGCGAGTACATCTCCCTCACCGGCGACGTGAACGTCGACATCATTGACCGGCTGAGCTGACACTCTCTTCGCGAAGGATGCCCCCTCGGATCTGGATCCGCGGGGGCATCCTTCGTTTCTGACGGGCGACGCGCCGGTTCGGCGGGGTGACTCTCAGCGACTACCCGCGGTTCTGGATCCGTTCACCTCTGCGTTGCCTTCGGCGGTGAGGCTGGCGGGGCGCCACCGCTCCGAGACACCGGCAGCGAGTTCGGCGCACCATCCCTTGCACCGATCCGCAGGAGTACTCGCCATGCGCCGACGCCTTGCCGCCGCCCTGTCCGTGATCCTCGGGCTCTCGTTCGCCGTCGCCGTTCCTGGGGTTGCCTCTGCCGAGCCGGTCCAGGCTCCACCGGTGGTGATTAACGAGATCCAGCCGGAGGACCCCCAGGGCGCCGCCGACTGGGTCGAGTTCGCCAACACCGGTGAGGTCGACGTCGACCTCAACGGCTGGAAGCTACGCGACGACAAGAACGAGAGCACGATCGGGTCCGGCTACGTCGTTCCCGCTGGCGGATACCTGGTGCTCTCCAAGGACGCAGGCTTCTCCTTCGGTCTCGGCAAGGACGGCGACGAAGTTCACTTGTCGCTTCCCGACGGCACTGTTGTCGACGAATACACGTTCACGAAGCTGCCCGCGGGTGCCGCGAAAGCTTCGTGGGGGCGCTGCCCCGACCTGACCGGAGACTTTGGGCCCACTGCAGCCCAGACTCCGGGTGAAGCGAACGCCTGCGCACCCGACCCCGCGACCTCTTTTGTGATCAACGAGGTCGAGTCCGACGGCGGCGACCCGGCCGACTGGATCGAACTGGCGAACACGTCCTACCTTCCCGTCGACGCGAGCGGGCTCATTCTGCGCGACAACGACGACACCCACACCTTCACGATCCCGACGGGAACCACCATCCCCGCTTACGGCTTCGCCGCCTTCGTCGTGGATGCAGGGCCGTCGGCCTTCGGCCTTGGCAAGGCGGACTCGGCGCGCCTGTTCGCCGCTGACGGGACGACGCTGATCGACCAGACGAGCTGGACCGCGCACGCCGAACAGACCTGGGGGCGATGCCCCGACGGGACGGGGGAGTTCGGGCAGACGCTTTCTGCCACACCCGGTGCCGCCAACGACTGCGCGCCGGCGGAAGGCGGGGACACCCCTGTGGCGGGCGCGGGCGCCATCCGGGTCAACGAGATCGAGTCCAGCGGGGGCAACCCCGGCGACTGGGTCGAGCTGAAGAACATCTCGGACACGGATGTCGATCTGGCTGGTTGGATCCTGAAGGACGACAAGGATGACCACGCCCTGAGGATCCCGGCCGGAACGTCGATCGCCGCGGGTGGGTACACCGTCATCTACACCGACCTCCCGGGTGACGGGTTCGGGCTCGGCGACGGGGATGCGGCACGACTGTTCCTGCCTGACGGCACCACCCTTGTCGACAGCCACTCCTATCCCGCCCACGCGCAGCGCACGACCTGGGGTCGCTGCCCCGACGGTACCGGCGCGTTCGTCGAGACCTACAGCTCGACTCCGGGCGCAGCCAACGACTGCTCGCCGATCCGGATCAACGAGGTTGACTCGAAGGGCGCTGAGCCCCTCGACTGGATCGAGCTCACGAACGCGGGAACGGAGACCGTCGACATCTCCGGCTACATCCTGCGCGACAATGACGACGCGCACGCCGTTGTTATCCCGAACGGAACCACCCTGCAGCCTGGCACCTTCGTGACCATCGACGTCGACGTGCAGGGAGGCTTCGGCCTCGGCGCTGCCGACGCCGCGCGCTTGTTCGCGCCTGACGGGACGACGCTGCTCGACCAGACGAGCTGGAGCGAGCATGCTGACACCTCATGGGCGCGCTGCCCCGATGGCCTTGGAGAGTTCGAGGTCGCTGCATCGGTGACCAAGGGTGCTCCGAACGACTGCATTGGCCTCGTGGCGGCAACGCCATGGCCCGGAGATGCTGGGGTGAGCGCAGTGTCGGGGGCCTCTGCCTTCGGCAAGGACATGAGCGGCCTCGCCTACGAGGCGACCGGCGACGGTCGAGGAACGCTCTGGGCCGTCAACAACGGCACCGGGACGCTCTTCCAGCTCGAATGGAACGCGAGTGCCGGGCAGTGGGTCACGCCGGAAGTCGGTGAGTGGAAGGCGGGCAAGGTCCTGCGCTACCCCGGCGGCTCCGGCGCAGTGGATGCCGAGGGTGTGAGCCTTGTCGCGGGCAACTCGGCGAACGGGGTGTACGTCGCGACGGAGCGAAACAACGACGCCAGCAACGTCAGTAGGCCCTCGGTGCTGCGCTTTGATGTGTCGGCATCGGGAACCGAGCTCATCGCGACCGACGAGTGGAGCCTCGCCTCGCTCCTACCGACGCTTCCCGCCAACGGCGGACTCGAGGGCGCGACCTGGGTGCCGGACTCGGTCTTGGTCGCACAGGGATTCGTCGACCAGAGCACCGGCAAGCCTTACGACCCGGCGATCTACGGCGGGCACGGCGATGGTCTGTTCTTCGTCGGCGTTGAGGGAACGGCGCGCATCTACGCCGTCGCGCTTCAGGAAGCGGGAGCCGCGAGCATCGTCGCCACGATCGATCCGAAGCTCTCGGTGGTAGCCGACGTCACCTGGGATGCGGCGTCCGGGACCCTGTACGCCGTGTGTGACGACGCGTGCGGTGGCGAGATCCACGCGATGCGGGTCGCCGCGGACGGGCCCTACGTCGGTACCTTCCAGAGCGTCGCTGCCTACCTCGCGCCTGCGGGCATGCCTGCGAAGGCTGGCAACGAAGGGTTCGCGATCGGTACGTGCGAGAACGGTGTCGCGCCGGTCTTCTACGCCGACGATGCTGAGACCGACGGGATCTCGCTGCGCGAGGGGCGGATGTACTGCGGGGCGTACCACGGCGGCGACGACGTGCTCCTCAACCTGCTCAATATCAACGACTTCCACGGGCGGATCGATGACAAGACGGTGAAGGTCGCGGGGACGATCGAACAGCTGCGCGCCGCATACGGCCAGGACAACACGCTCTTCCTCTCGGCCGGTGACAACATCGGGGCATCCCTGTTCGCCTCGGCATACGCCGACGACAAGCCCACGATCGACGTCCTGAACGCTCTCGGACTTGCGGCATCCGCTGTCGGGAACCACGAGTTCGACAAGGGTTCGGCTGATCTACTCGGTCGGGTCTCTTCGGCGGCGCAGTTCCCGTACCTCGGTGCCAACGTCTACGCGAAGGGGACGCAGGATCCGGTGCTGCCCGAGTATGCGACCTTTGAGGTGGACGGGCTCACGGTGGCGGTGATTGGCGCCATCACACAGGAGACGCCGTCGCTGGTCTCGCCCGGTGGGATTTCCAGCCTCGACTTCGGGGACCCCGTGGATGCCGTGAATCGCGTCGCTGACCAGCTGACCGACGGCGACGAGGGCAACGGCGAGGCCGAGGTCATCATCGCCGAATACCACGAGGGCTCGGTCGACGGCGTGAAGGAAGGTGCGTCGATCGAAGACGAGATCGCTGCGGGCGGCGCGTTCGCGAAGATCGTGACGCAGACCTCGGCGGCGGTGGACGCGATCTTCACCGGCCACACGCACAAGGAGTACGCGTGGGACGGCCCCATTCCCGGTTCCGACCGGACGCGTCCGGTGCTGCAGACCGGTTCGTACGGCGAGAACATCGGCCAGGTCCGGCTCTGGATCGACCCGGCGACCGGAGCGGTGAACGACTATGACGTGCGCAACGTGGCACGCACGACATCCTCCGATACGACGCTGACGGCCGCGTACCCGCGTGTCGCCGCCGTCAAGACGATCGTGGATGCCGCGCTCGCCGACGCGGCGGTCGTGGGCTCGCAGCAGGTCGGGTCGGTCACCGCCGACATCACGACGGCGTTCGTCGGTGACAAGCGGGATGACCGGTCATCCCAGTCGACGCTCGGAAACCTCGTCGCGGATTCGCTGGTGGCTTCGCTGTCGTCGTCTGAGCGTGGTGGGGCGGAGATCGGTCTGGTCAACCCGGGGGGGCTGCGCAACGAGCTGTACTACGGCGAGGACGGGGTGGTCACGTACGCCGAGGCGAACGCGGTGCTTCCTTTCGTGAACAACCTGTGGACTACGACGCTGACTGGTGCGCAGTTCAAGGCGACGCTGGAGCAGCAGTGGCAGCCCGAGGGCGCGTCGCGTCCGTACCTGCAGCTGGGGGTGTCGGAGAACGTGTTCTACACGTATGACGCGTCCCGAGCTAAGGGAGATCGGATCACGGGGATTTGGATCGATGGGCAGCCCATCGTGATGGATGCCCAGTACCGGGTCGGGTCGTTCAGCTTCTTGCTGCAGGGTGGGGACAACTTCACCGCGCTCACGGAGGGAACCGACACCCGTGACTCGGGTCTGATCGACCGCGACGCGTGGATTGACTACCTCAAGAGTCACCGGAACCTGGCGCCGGACTTCGCCTCGCGCAGCGCCCAGGTTCTCGGCGTCCCCGCCACGATCGAGCAGGGCGAGACGTTGACCGCAACGGTGTCGGGCCTCGACATCCGGTCGCTGGGCGCTCCCGCGAACACGACAGCGCTCGTCTCGATCGAAGGCAGCAGCACTGTCTTTGATCCGGTAGCGATCGACGGCGGCGCGGCACAGATCAGCATCACCGTGCCCAAGGACGCTCCGGTGAACTCGGCACTTGTCGTAAACGCCGAGCCATCGGGGACCGTGGTGAGCATTCCCTTGACGGTCATGGGGACACTGACGCCGCTGCCGTCCACCGGTGGCGCCAACCCTCCGGCCGAGGATGACTTGACTCCGGAGACGCAGGGCGCGATCCAGCCGCAGGGCGGGACGACCTTCGAGCAAGGGCAGACGGTGACGATCACGGTCGGCACTCAGTACGCGGGGCAGACCGTGGAGGGCTGGATCTTCTCGACGCCCACCTACCTCGGCACCTCGGTGGTGAGCGCGGCGGGAACCGCGACCTTCACAATCCCCGCGAACCTGCCGGTCGGCACCCACCGCCTGGTGGTCACGGACGCCGCAGGCACGGTGATCGGGTGGACGTACGTTCAGGTCGAAGCGCTCGCCGCGACCGGCGGAACGGCCGAGTCCACGGGTATGCCTCTGCTGCCCTGGGCTGCTGCCCTCATCCTTCTCGGTGGCGCACTTGTCGTCATCCGCCCCCGTCGCGCCCGCCCACGGGTGTGACCGGGCCCCTACCTCCCCGCTGAACCCACACCCTTCTACTCGAGCCCACAGGATTCGTGCGCGAAATCCTGTGGGCTCGGGTCGGGAGCTGTGGGTTCGCGCCTGGGATGGCGGGTTCCTCCCCAGGGCGCGATGAGGCGTGGTTGCTTCGGGATTGCGGACGCGGCGGCTGAGATGCCGTGCGCACGGACAAGACTGCGTGCATGGATGCCGTGCCGCAGAGCCTGGAGCGGTTGTGGGAAGCGCGCGCCGCGATCCTCACCCGAGAGCGGCTGGAGCGCGAGAGTGACTTCACGCACATCCCTGCGCGCGTGGCGGCTGGTGAACTGATCCGGCTCCATTCGGGGCGCTACGCGCGAGCCGACGATACCGGCGGGTTTGTCGAAGACAGGCATCTGCGGGCGATCGCAGCGGTGCACTCGCGGCGACAGACATCCGATGCGCCGTTCTCCCACGCATCGGCGGCGGTTCTCTGGGGATTGCCCCTCTTTCGGTACATCCCCGACGCCGTACATGTCAGCGACTCCCGCCACAACGGAGTCGTGCGGCAAGCCCGGGGTGTAGCCCGACATGAGATCAGCGTGACGGACGACGACATCGTGGTGATCGGTGGCATCACATTCACGTCCCTCGAGCGGACGGTGTTCGACGTTTCGCGGAGCCTGCCGCTCGCAGGCGCCTTGGCTGTCGCTGATGCCGCGCTGCGGCTGGTCGCGTGGGATCCCGACGATCGGGTCTATAACGAGGGCGCAGCATCGGCATGGGCTGCCGGGATGGACGAGCGGATCATTCGTGCGCGGGGCGGGCGCGGCATCCGTCAGGCGCGGTGGATCAACGCCTTCGCGGACGGGCGGGCCCAGCTCCCGGGCGAAAGCGTGAGCAGGCTTCTGCTGCACGACCTCGGGTTTGCTAATCCGCGGCTTCAAGTGCGGCTCGCCGACTCGTCCCACCTGTACTTCGTCGACTTCGGGCTCGATGAGGCGAAGGCGTGGGGCGAGTTCGACGGTGAGGGCAAGTACACGGATGCCCGGTGGCGGGGCGAGCGCACACCGTGGGAGGTGGTGCGGGAGGAGAAGGAACGTGAGGACTGGATCCGCGCGACGACGCACCGCCCCCTCGTCCGGTGGGGGATGCAGCACCTGGCCTCGCCCGTGACGCTTGGCCGGCGGTTGGCCGCGTTCGGCATCCGTCCATCGCGTTAGCCAGCGTGGTCGGATCCGTGAACCCACACGCTCTGGGCCGAACCCCCACGCTTTGGCCGCCGAAACGTGTGGGCTCAGTAGAGAGGGTGTGGGTTCGCGTCCGGGAGCGGGCGACACGCCCGAGGTTGCCGGGGTGTTCACTATCACGTACTATTGATCTTTGGTGCTTTGTGCCTGCCTTGGCGTGTCCGGGTAGAGCGGACCGGCACCGACTCCCATCCACCGCAGACCGACCGGTCTGCATAAGCGTGAGCGAGGCTATGGCCAAAAAAGACGGTGTCATCGAGATCGAGGGCACAGTGTCCGAGGCGCTGCCCAACGCGATGTTTCGCGTTGAGCTGACCAACGGACACAAGGTGCTCGCAACGATCTCGGGAAAGATGCGGCAGAACTACATCCGCATCATCCCCGAGGACCGCGTCGTCGTGGAGCTTTCGCCCTACGACCTCACCCGCGGCCGCATCGTCTACCGCTACCGCTAGGCCGGTCGAGAAGTAACGCCCCGGGCATCCGTGTCCGCCCGGCGAAGACAGCGAACAGGAAACATCATGAAGGTCAACCCCAGCGTCAAGCCCATCTGTGACCACTGCAAGGTCATCCGCCGCCACGGCAACGTGATGGTGATCTGCAAGTCCAACCCGCGCCACAAGCAGCGCCAGGGCTGAGACGCCACAAGCTTCACAACTCCATACACAGAGGCAGGGTCAGAACCCGTATCCGGATGCCGGATGCGGGGGACACCTCGGGACGAAGGCCCGGGCACCGATTCTGCTCCACACCTTCGACATACTCCGCGGGGAAACCCGGGGGAAAGAGAGAACCGACATGGCACGTCTTGCCGGTGTCGACATCCCGCGCGATAAGCGCGTGGTGATCGCCCTCACCTACATCTACGGCATTGGCCGTACTCGCTCGCACGAGATCCTCGCGGCGACCGAGATCAACGAGGACATCCGCGTGAAGGACCTCACCGACGACCAGCTCGTCGCCCTCCGCGACTACATCGAAGGCACCTACAAGGTTGAGGGTGACCTTCGCCGTGAGGTTGCCGCCGACATCCGCCGCAAGGTCGAGATCGGCTCCTACGAAGGCCTGCGTCACCGCCGCGGCCTGCCCGTGCGTGGACAGCGCACCAAGACGAACGCGCGTACCCGCAAGGGCCCGAAGCGCACCGTCGCCGGCAAGAAGAAGGCCGGAAAGAAGTAAGGCGCGGAAGGTTTAGGAGAAAACGCACATGGCTACCCCCAAGTCCGCAGCGCGCAAGCCGCGCCGCAAGGAGAAGAAGAACATCGCCGTGGGCCAGGCCCACATCAAGTCGACGTTCAACAACACGATCGTTTCGATCACCGACCCTTCCGGTGCGGTGATCAGCTGGGCCTCCTCGGGTGGCGTCGGCTTCAAGGGCTCGCGCAAGTCGACGCCCTACGCCGCCGGCATGGCTGCCGAGTCTGCTGCCCGTCAGGCACAGGAGCACGGCGTCAAGAAGGTCGACGTCTTCGTCAAGGGACCGGGTTCGGGTCGTGAGACCGCGATCCGCTCGCTGACGGCAGCTGGCCTCGAGGTCGGCTCGATCCAGGACGTCACGCCCCAGGCGCACAACGGCTGCCGCCCGCCCAAGCGCCGTCGCGTCTGACGACAGCCCCGTTCCGGGCCGGCTCTTTGCCACCCGGGTGAAGCATTTCGGATGCCGGGGCGTGCGCCTGCGCGCCGCGCCCCGGCATCCCCCGAGAAAAACTCAACACCTCACCCATTGCACGTGTCATATAGCGGGCACGTGATCGAAAGGAACACATCGTGCTCATCGCACAGCGTCCCACTCTGACCGAGGAGAAGATCGGGGAGTTCCGCAGCCGTTTCGTCATCGAGCCGCTTGAGCCCGGCTTCGGTTACACGATCGGTAACGCGCTGCGTCGCAGCCTCCTGTCGTCGATCCCCGGCGCCGCCGTCACCAGCATCCGCATCGACGGCGTGCTGCACGAGTTCAGCACCATTCCGGGTGTCAAGGAGGATGTCACCGAGATCATCCTCAACATCAAGCAGCTGGTCGTCTCCAGCGAGCGCGACGAGCCCATCACCGCGTACCTGCGCAAGACCGGCGCCGGTGAGGTCACCGCCGCCGACATCTCGGCTCCTGCGGGTGTCGAGGTCCACAACCCCGAGCTCGTCATCGCGACCCTCAACGAGACCGCGAAGTTCGAGCTCGAGCTGACGATCGAGCGTGGCCGTGGTTACGTCTCGGCGACCCAGAACCGCAACGAGTACGCCGAGAGCGGTCAGATCCCGATCGACTCGATCTACTCGCCGGTGCTCAAGGTCAGCTACCGCGTCGACGCGACGCGTGCCGGTGAGCGCACCGACTTCGACAAGCTCATCCTGGATGTCGAGTCCAAGCCCTCCATCGCCCCGCGTGACGCCGTCGCTTCGGCTGGTCGTACGCTGACCGAGCTGTTCGGCCTCGCCCGCGAGCTGAACGTCGAGGCCGAGGGTATCGAGATCGGCCCCGCGCCGGTCGAGACCGTCATGTCGAACGAGCTGTCGATGCCGATCGAAGACCTCGACCTGTCGGTCCGGTCTTACAACTGCCTCAAGCGCGAGGGCATCAACACCGTCTCGGAGCTCGTTGCCCTCTCGGAGACGCAGCTCATGAACATCCGCAACTTCGGCCAGAAGTCGGTCGATGAGGTTCGCGACAAGCTCATCTCTCTCGGGTTGAGCCTGAAGGACTCGGTTCCCGGGTTCGATGGCGCGCACTTCTACGGCGGCTACGACGACGAGACCGTCTGACCGGTACCCGAAACGGATGCCGCGGCATCCTGACCGACTTTCTCTGGAGTAACTGACATGCCCAAGCCCACCAAGGGTCCCCGCCTCGGAGGCGGCCCCGCCCACGAACGCCTGCTGCTCGCGAACCTCGCCGCCGCTCTGTTCACCCACAAGTCGATCAAGACGACCGAGACCAAGGCCAAGCGCCTGCGTCCCCTCGCCGAGCGCCTGATCACCTTCGCCAAGCGCGGTGACCTGCACGCGCGTCGTCGGGTGCTCTCGGTCATCGGTGACAAGGAAGTTGTGCACGTCCTGTTCGCCGAGATCGCGCCGCTGGTCGCCGAGCGTGAGGGTGGCTACACCCGCATCACGAAGGTCGGCAACCGGAAGGGTGACAACGCCCCGATGGCGGTCATCGAGCTCGTTCTGGAGCCCGTGAACCCGAAGCCGAAGTCGGCGAAGAAGGCTGCTCCGGCTGCCGCTGCGCCGGCTGCCGAAGAGGCTCCCGCTGCGGAAGAGGCTCCCGCTGAGGAGGCTCCTGTTGAGGAGGCTCCTGCCGCCGAGGCCCCGGAAGAGTCCACCGACGCGGCAGCGGATGCCGGTGCCGAGTCGTCCGAGGAGGGCGCCGCCGCTGAGGCCGCCGCCGAGGACGCTGTTGTCGAGGACGACGCCAAGTAAAACCTCCAGCCTGCGCCGCATCCGTGGCGTAGACGGATCACACACCGCATCCTCGGTGTGACACCCCGTGTTAGGGGGAGTCTCACCGAGGATGCGGTGTTTCACGTGTGTGGAGCGCGTGCGTAGGGTGGGACGGTGACCGAGAGCACCTTGCCTGCGCCGATTCCTGAGAACGCCGCGCCGACGGATGTGCGGCCGCTGTCGGAGCGCGTCGGAGCGCCCGAGACGGTCGCCGAGATCCAGCATCCGGATGTCGCCACCTGGCGCCCCGCAACGCGAGCGGATCTCGACGAGATGGTGGTCCTGGTCGACGCCTGCGACAGGGTCGATCATCCGACGTGGTTGACGCCGCGCGAGGACGTCGAAGAGATCTTCGAGCTTTCGCACATCGACCCCGAGCGTCATACGCGACTGGGTTTCACAGCTGACGGTGACCTCGTCGCCATGGCAGGCATCCTGGTGCATCCGTCCCAGGACAAGCACGTCTACGTTTACTGCACCGGCATGGTGCACCCGCACTGGCGCCGCTGCGGCATCGGCACAGAGGTACTGCGCTGGGAGTACGAGACCGCCCAGACCGAACTGGCGCAGACGGATGCCGAACTCCCGGGTGCGATCTTCCTTCACGCGTACGAGCACGATGCTGACGCTCGGGCGCTGGGTGCGCGGCGGGGCCTGCCCGAGGAGCGATGGTTCACGACGATGCTTCGCGACCTGAGCGAACCGATCCCCGAGGTGCCGATCGATCTGCGGATCGAGATCTTCGGCCCGCAGTGGCGGGATCCCACGCGCGTGGCGCGCAACGACGCGTTCCGTGACCACTGGGGGAGCCTGGAGACTCCGCCGGAGCGGTGGGCGCGATTCGTGGGCGGTCCGCAGTTCCGCGATGACCTCTCGCGCATCGTCGTCGACGGCGACCGGGTGGTGGCGATGGCCCTGGCAACCGTCAACGAGGATGACTGGGACGTGCAGGGCTACACGTCGGCCTACATCGCGCTGATCGGTGTCGTTCGCGATTATCGCGGCAGGCGCCTTGCCCCGGCGGTGATCACCGCGCTGCTGACGGCGGCGCGGGATGCGGGACTTGAGAAGGTGAATCTCGACGTCGATACAGAGAGCCCGACCGGCGCGAACAGCCTGTACGGACGACTCGGGTTCGAGGCCACCGACCGTGAGGTAGCCATGGTTGCCCGGTTCTGACGGTTACGCGCTCCGCGCGACGACCTATTGGGCGATGCGGGCGTCAGCGCGGGTGGCCTCGCGGTACGCGCGGGTCTCGGTGAGGTAGGCGTCGATCGCGCGTTGGTTCTCGGACTGACGGATCGCGGCGAGCACCGTATCGGCGTAAATCTTGCCGCCGGAGGTGCCGGGATGTATGCGGTCACCAGCCAGGTAGTCCACGTGTGGGTCGATGGCCCTCGCCCAGTCGGCGATCACCGTGCCCGGGTGGGCTGCCGCAAAGGCGGTGAGATCGCTGTTGACGCCCGGAATCCAGTCCCGCGGCGCGTATGCGTTCACGAGCACGAGGGTTCTGTCGGCACCCGCGGTCGCTGCGATCCGCTCATAGGCATCGCGGCTGATCGGGCCGTTCGTGCCGAGGGCGATGACGACGTAGCGGCCCAACTGTCCCGTGGCGGCGAGTTGATCGATGATGCCCGGCCCTGCCCACGACGACCGTGAGACTGCGGCATCCACCCGGATGCCGGGAAGCGTGGCGTACAGGGAGGGTGCGGCGGCGAGCATGACCGAGTCGCCGACGGCGGTCACCTGGTCGCCGGAGATCGGCGCCGGTGACGGTGCCGGCGGACGGATGGCGCCGTCAGCGAGCGCGCCAGCAGGTGCTGGTTCATCCGACGGGGGGCGGGCATCCGCCGAGGGTGTCGGGCTCGCGGATGCTGCATCCACGGCTGCCTGGCCTTCGGCGACCACAGCTTCACCGGATGACACGCTCGCTCCCGTGACAGCGCCGGCCACCGTCGCGCACACGAGGGCGGTGGTGGCCAGGCCGCCGACGACGGTGCCCCACAGTGCCCCGGCGTCGACTCCGACCTTGGCCCGGGCCGCACGCCAGGTGCCGCGGAAACCGAGGCGCCGCACCGGTGTTTCGAGGAATCGGTAGGAGGCCTCCGCGATGACGACCGTCAGCGCCAGCGTCACAAGGCCCACCCACACCGGTACTCCCGCCTCCGGTGCGGTGCCCTGGACCGCGGCAACCAGCAGCACGAGCAGGGGCCAGTGCCAGAGGTACAGGCCGTAGGAGCGCTCGCCGATCCACCGCAGGGGGCGGGCATCGAGAGCGTCGCCGAGCCGCGCGTGGGGCCAGACTGCTGCGATGATGGCGATGCCCGACAGGATGCTGGCCCCGGCGATCGTCAGCGGGAACGTGCGGATCGAGTCGGTGGGCGCGAGGAAAGAGAGCACGAGCAGGCCGGCGACGGCGGCGATACCGACGATCTCGGCGCCGCGGCGGACCGCCGTGCGCTGCATCCACAGCGCGGGCGCAGCCAGGGCGTGGTGCAGCACGAACGCGAGTGCGACCCCGAGAAGGATGGCGAAAGCGTGGGAGTCGGTGCCGTAGTACGCGCGACTGACGTTGCCCGTCGAAGCCACGATTTCGCCCATCCACACCGCGGATGCCGCGGCCAGGGCGCCGACCGCTGCAACCCGAGCCCAGGTGCGCGGCAGCAGCAGGATGAGGGGAAGCAGCAGGGGCCAGAGCACGTAGAACTGCTCTTCGATGCCGAGCGACCACAGGTTGCGGAAGAGCTCCGGCGTGGTGCCGCCGAAGTATCCCTCGCCGATGACGATCGCGACCCAGTTGTAGCTGAAGGTGAGGGCGCCGGCGATCTGGGCGCCCAACCGGACCAGAACATCGCCGCCGATGACCCACGCGGCGCTCGAGCAGACGAGCAGGAGCAGGACCAGCGCGGGCAGCAGGCGCCTGGCGCGCCGCCGCCAGAAGTCGACGAGGCTCATCCGGCCGGTCGCGTCGCGCTCGCGAAGGAGGAGGGACGTGATCAGGAAGCCACTGATCACGAAAAAGACATCCACGCCGATGAACCCGCCGACGAACCACCACTGCGGGAACAGGTGGTAGACGACGACGAGGATGACGGCGAGCGCGCGCAGGCCATCCAGGCCAGGCAGTCGGGCGCTCGAGCTGGCGCCCTGGCTGGCGCCGGGCGTGACACCGTGAAGGTCGGTGGGGAGGGGGCTGGACATCGGTAGCTCTGTGGGGTGGTGCGGGTTCGGGCACTCCAGTCTACGTCCGGGCGGGGGGCGTTCCCTGGGGCTGCGCCGGGTGCTGATTAGGCTGAAGTCGTGCGCATCCGGCTCGACATTTCCTATGACGGCTCGCACTTTCGCGGGTGGGCTCGGCAGCCGCATCAACGGACCGTGCAGGGAACCATCGAGGGGGCGATTTCTCGCGTGCTCGGGGGAGATCCGAGGCTGGTTGTCGCAGGCCGAACGGATGCCGGAGTGCACGCGAGCGGCCAGGTTGCTCACCTGGATCTCGACGACGGGCAGGCCGCGCGGATCGCAGACACGCGTCGGCGCGGTGAAGGTGACGATGGCGCGGCGGTGCTGGCTCGTCGCATCCGGGGTGTTCTCGGCGCTTATGCCGACGCAGCAGTGACCCGCACCTCGATCGCACCAGACGGCTTCGATGCACGCTTCTCGGCGGTGTGGCGCCGCTACGAGTACCGGGTTGCCGACGATCCCGTTCCCTACGATCCCCTGGAACGGCACCGCACCACCGTGGTACGCGGTGAGCTTGATGTCGCGGCCATGGATGCCGCAGCCGGCGCACTGCGGGGGTTGCATGACTTCGCCGCGTACTGCAAGCCGCGGGAGGAGGCGACGACGATTCGCACGCTGCTCGATTTCGGATGGGTGCGCGAGGCCTCCGGCGTGCTGGTCGCCACGGTTCGAGCTGACGCGTTCTGCCACAGCATGGTGCGCGCGCTGGTGGGTGGGTGCGTTGCGGTCGGTCAGGGACGACTCACCGTCGACGATGTCGTGCGCATCCGTGACGAACTCGTCCGTGTTCCCGAGGTCAAGGTGCTGGCTGCCCGCGGGCTCACCCTCACCGAGGTCGGGTACCCGGCCGATGAGCTGCTCGCGCAGCGCGCGTCGCAGACCCGCGCGCGGCGGGACCTCGACACCGACTAACGAGGGCGGGCGCCCGCGGATGCGTAGACTGATCCCACCCCTGCGCGGGGTGAGGTTGGTGATCCCGAGGGGGGATGGAGATGAAGGCCGTTGGTCGCAGCGACGCGAGCGTCGGCATCCGTGGCGGTCAACCGGTGCGCGCTCTCGCTCGGGCGAGTGCGATCGCCGGATTTCTCGTGCTGCCGCTCGCGCTCGCAGGGTGTGGGCCCGCGCCGTGGAACAACTGGGGCTATGAGACCTCGAGTCCAACTCCCACGTTCACCCGCCAGACCGTTGCCCCACCGGTGAAGAACGACCTCTCCAGCGGCTCGACGCAGCGGGACCTCCAGGCCGGCGCCGTGAAGGCCACCGTCGACTACTGGTCGACACTGTCGATGGACAAGTGGACTGCCGATGCTCTCAAGCCCATCAGCCTGTCCCTGATCACGACGGTCGAACCCAACGACGGTCAAAAGGTCTACTTGCAGCGCGCGACGATGGTCGCGGTGCCGCAGAGCGACACCGGAGATCTCGCTCCGCTGGATCCGCAGGTGGATGCCGCGAGCGTCAACCCCGGCTATCTCGTGCTCTCGCCCTACAGCTACTCCCAGAACTTCACGGTCGGTCCGGTGCCATCCAATGCGATCTCGGTGACGGTGCAGTTCACGTACGACTTCCTCGTGCAGACGACGCCGACATCGAACGAGTACGCGAAGCAGACGGCATCCGACACGCTGACCATCGCGATCGCGCAGCAGTAGGCTTCCCGCCGACCCATCACAGCGGCATCCTCTTGGTCGCGCTCTCACGCGGCCGCTCACGATAGCGATCGCGCAGCAGTAGCTCGAGCGCGCAGCAGTAGCGCTTCCCGACAGGAGAGTCAGGCGGTGACGCGCTCCCAGCGGTCGCCACCCTGCGCCCGGGCCGCTGCTGCAGCCTCGGCCGTCGTGGTAAGCAGGGCGTCAAGGTCATATCCCGATGTCGCGACGCTCGCCCAGCCGACGCTGGCTGAGGTGGTCACGGTAATCGGAGCCTCCGGGTCGCGCACGGCGATGTGTCGGAGGACGTCGCGCACGAGCTCTCGGATGACTGCCTCGGGGCGCGATACCAGCACGATGACAGCGCTGTCGGGAGCGATCGCGACGTCGGCATCCGTGGGGAAAACCGCGACGACACGAGACTGGATCTCGCGGATGAGTCGACCGAAGATGGCGGGTCCTCCCGCAGCTTGCAGATCTTCAGCGTCGTCGAGCTCGATGCGAAGCAGCGACCAGGTGCCGGCATCCCGCGCGGCGGCGCGTTCGAGACGTTCGCGGGCCGTCCCCACGAACCGACCCCAGTCGCTGTGCGGCGCCCCGGACTCGATCGCCTGCGTCCCGGGGGTCACGAGCGGCACCAGCGACACGAGCGCGCAGACCATGTAGACGAGCATTCCGATCGAATTGAAGATGCGCGTCGATGCGAAGGCCTCCGACGTGGAGAGTGGGGTGAACAGGGCGCCGATAAGCACCGTGACGCCAGCCAGCGCGTAGACCGCCGAGGAGATGACGATGGGCCACAGCACGCGCTCGGACCGCTCCGGGATGCGCCGCCACTCGAGGAGGAACAGCACGCCGAAGATCGAGGAGATGAAGAACACGACGCGGTAGGCGAGGCCGAACAGGTCAGAGTCCCCTACCGCGATGAGAGCGCCGATCGAGGCCGCGGCGACCACGGCGCTGATCCATGCATACGTGCGCACCTTGCGGTGGGCGCGCAGTCCCGACCACAGCAGCGCCGGGGCGCCCATCAGCAGACCCATCGATCCTCGCCGCAGTTCCTCGGACTCGGCGGCAGTCGCAGCGAGATAGCCGAAGCAGGCCACCATGATGCCCATGAACGTCAGCGACCACAGCAGCGTCGAGCGGCGGGGCCGCGCGAGAAACGCCAGCCCGACGAAGAGGATGGTGCCGAGGCTTGCGATGGTCGCGTGGGCGATACCGATGCTCGCGCCGCCGAGGTCCGGCCAGGGCAGCTCACCGGGTGCAGGAAAGAACATCACGACTCCGGGGCGACGGAACGGGGGAGGTGAAGAGTGACCGTCGTGCCGTGACCGAGTTCACTCGTCATCGTGAGGGTGCCACCGTGTGCTGTCACGATCTCGCGCGCGATACCGAGACCAAGCCCGGTACCAGGCGCATGCTCCTGGGCGCGCGTACTGCGAAACAGGGGGTCGAACACGTGCTCGAGGTCCTCGGAGGCGATGCCGATGCCCGTGTCGGCGACCACGATGACGGCGTTATCCTCGTCCAGAGCTGCCGATACCCGCACTGAACCGCCAGCTGGCGTGTACTTCACGGCATTGCTGACGACGTTGTCGAGGACCTGGCGCAGGCGGAAGACGTCGCCATCCATCCGCAGGTGGGCCGGGAGGTCGGCTTCCAGCGTCACGCTCTGTTCTCGTGCCGTCGCGGCGAAAGCTTCTCCGACGGCGGTCAGCATCGGGACGAGGTCGAACGAGCGGCGGTCCTGGGTGGGGGTGAATCCGCTGCGCGAGCGCTGCAGCATCGTCGAGGCGATACCGAGCATCCGTTCGCTGGCGGAGAGGATCGTCTCAAGGTGGGCCCGGATCTTCGGGGTCAGCTCGTCCTCTTCTTCGAGTGCAAGGTCGGCGTGACCGATGATGACGGTCAGCGGATGCCGCAGTTCGTGAGAGGCTACCGCGGCGATCCGTTCGCGCTCGCGCTCGGCCTCGGTGACGGCGGTGATGTCGTGGGCGACGAGCATCGTCGACGCAGAATCGTCGGCTGACGAGGTCAGCGGCATCGTCCTCACCGACAGAGCGCGCCAGGTGCCTTCGGCGTCAAAGATCCAGACCCGCGCATCCTCGAAGATCTCGCCACGTTGCGCACGCGCGAACGTGCGCTCCGAGGCCGGGATCGCCGTCCCCTGCAGGGATGCGTATTCGACGGAGGTGGGCGGAGAGTTCGGATCGTTGGGGCTCGTTCCGTAGAGCCGAGCGTAGGTCGTGTTGACGGCGAGCAGTGATCCGTCACGGGCGAAACGCAGGATGCCGACATCCACGCCGTTGATCAACTCGATCGTGCTGCGCTCGGCGCCCGAGACCCGTTCAAGCGTGGTTTCGAGACGCCGCGTCTGGCCGAGAAGCAACCGCTTGAACGCCCGCGTCTGGCGCATCGTGATGTTCGCCGTGATACCCAGGAACGTGACTCCGAGGAGCACTGTGAACAGTTCAACGGCGCCGGGTGGTTCGGTGGAGGTGGCGGCTTCGATCAACAGGGAACCGGCGATTGTGGTGACGGCGGCAGCGAGGGCCCAGCGTGTGAAATGCAGGCCGATCCACATGATCGGGAAGACCCAGAAGAACCCGAGGGGCAGGATCGAGGATGCCGCCATGAATCCGACGGCGACGATGTCGGCGAACGGGATGATCAGCGGCGCCCACCGTGGTGCGCGGGCCCAGGGCATGACGAGGGTCACCGCAGTTGCAGCGATGATGATGGCCACACCGGTGAGCATGAGCCACGACTCGAACAGTTCCGGCTCGTAGCCGAGCGATACGACCGAGATGATGATGATCGAGACGCCGAGGGAGAGCTGCGTGAGCCAGATGGACCTCACTCGCATTGTCGCGCCGTCGACGTCGCGGAATTGCGCGTCTCTTGCGCTCACCTTGTGCTCCCCCTTAGACAGCGTTGAGTTCAGGCCTTTGTTCGTATCGTATACTTCCAGCGCATCCGGCTTGTGGAACCCGCCATGAGCCCGAGATAACCGCGGAATTTCAGCCTTCGATGCACGTGCACGTCGGCCCGCTCAAGGAGAAACCATGGCCACCGCCCCGCAACCGTCGCGCGCTGTACGCCGCGTCGTGCTCGGTGCTGCCGCACTGGCTTTGGGCGCCTCGTCCTTGACCGGATGCCAGCAGATCGCCGAAGCGTTCAATTCGATTCAGGGTGAAGCACCCGGTGCCGCATCGACGGCGACGCCGGTGCCGCAGCCGGTCTCGACGACTGCCGCGATGGACTTCGACTCGCTGTTCTCGTACGACGGGTCAGTCTCGTTGACGACGGATGTCGCATCCGACCTCGAAGTCGTTCTCGATGTGTGGGCGGCTGACCCGAAGCGCACGCGCGAGTGGACGCCGAACAACGAGAAGGTATTCGGGTTCGCGATCAACGCGTATGACCGTCGCGTCGATGACAAGGCGGTGCTGGCGCAGAAGCGCCGCGTCTATGTTTCGTCGATCTCGATCACGTCGCAGACCGCACAGACCTCGGGGATGGTGCAGCAGCCGTTCCAGTTCGCAGCCGACCCGCGGACGCTGGTACCGCCGGACACGCTGCGCTCCGACCGCGGGTTGTTGCTCAACAGCTATCAGGGCGGTCTGCTCGTCCCCGAGACGACGATCTTCATGCTGCCGGCCGACACCTACGGCATCACACTGCAGTTCTCGTTCGGCATCTACGTCGAGGGCACGGCAAACGACGATGCTTCGTTCGCACAGCAGACGATCTATCAGTACCTCCCGATCGCGATCTACAACGATCAGGGCACGCTGAATATCGTGTCCAACCAGCCGACAACTGCGCCCCAGGGCTGAGCGGGCTGGGGGGCCGCGCAGCCCTGGTCAGGCGACCGCGCCGCCTGCCGGACTGGTCTTGAGGTCGCCGCTGGTGCTGGGCGGGGCTGCATCGGGCCAAACTGTGGCGAGCTCCTCCCCGGAGTGCAGTGTGTAGCGCGTCACGCGGATCTCGATCGCTTCGCGATAGTCGAGGTTCGGTACTGCCCTCGCCGTAGCGGCTTTCACGACGTCATCCAGGTTCTCGATCCGCTGGTCGCCGGACACCGCGACGACGTGGCGGCCGACCCGACCGCTGTGGGCGGCATCGGGCAGCAGTTCATGAAGGGACATCGAGGCTGCGCGGTCCACCGCTGCTGCTGCCGGGCCACCGAAGGCTGCGCGGATGAGGGCGAGGTCGGGAACCTCGACGACGTACACTGTCACGGCGCCGTGGGAGGCGATATCTGAGCGCAGCGCAGTGATGATGTACTCGATCTGCCGGGCTCGAGTCTCCAACGCGCGGTCGCTCCACCACACGGCAACGCAGAGTGCCGTTATGAGCAGGATGCTCAGGACGGATGCCGTCAGGGGAGAAAAGAGCGCTTGAAATGTGGGAGCGCTCTCACCGACCGCGAAAAACATCACAGTGCGGATCGCCGAGTACGCGGCGTAGATCGCAAAGATGACTCCGATCAGCCGGAAGGGTGCGATGGTTCGTGCCGGCAGTCGGAAAGCTTCGACCGCGACGCCCGCGCACCCCACAGCTACGAGGATCAGCCGCAGGACGAAGCCATCGGTCGGGCCGCCGATGACAGCGCTGACCGTTGCGCTGGTGACGAAGGTCACAGCGACGGCCCCCGCAACGACCCAGCCGGGGGCCATCGAGTTCTCCCGCAGCTGCCGCATGCCCGCCCAGAAGTATGCGGGCCCGCCGACCAGCGCCGCGTTCGCCGCAGCGATGATGATCGGCGTCGGGTTTGCGGGCATGAGGGCGGTCGCGATACCGGCGACGACCCCGCTCAGGGCTGCGGCCGCGGCAAAGCGCAGAAAGTTCCTGCGCGCGGCGCGGCCACCGTTGGGAACCGGGGTTGCGGGAAACTGGACGAGGGCCGGAGCAGCGATCACGAAGGCGATCGCCAGGACGGCAGACAACTCCAGTACACTCATTCTGCACTTCTGTTTCTCGGGGCCTCGGGTGTTCACCGGAGGCTTTCTTGAGGAAAACCTGAGGTGATGCTCTTCGACAACAGACCGGATGCTTGAGCCGAGTGTAGCAGTGTGGTTACAGCACTTCGGATGGCACGCGGATTGATGGAAGGAGCGTGCTGATGTCCCACTGGGAAGCCCCGTACGTTCCGCCATACCCGCAGCAAGCTCAACCTGCGATCGGGCAATACCCCAGCCCGGCAGTCACGAACGCGACGTATGCAGAGTCGACGTACGTGCAGCCGCAGTACGCCGAGCCGGAGTACGGCCAGCAGTACGCCGATCCGACGTTTGGCCAGCACTTCGAGCGGCCGCAGTATGCACAGCCGCAGTACGACCCCCGGTTCCCGAACGCGCAGGTCGAGACCTCTCACGCCGAGTTCACTGACGAGTTCGAGTCGGTGCTCGAGCGCATCTCCGTGCACCGCTCGACGATCGGATGCGTCATCCCGTGCTACAACGAGGAAGAGTCGATCGCCGGCGTCCTCGAGGGCCTGCTGCACCAGACGCGGGTGCCCGACGTCATTCATGTCGTGGTCAACAACACGACTGACGCGACAGTCGCTATCGCTTCGCAGTATGCCGGTCCCCACCAGGTCGTCACCGATCTCGGGGAGCAGTTCACCGAAGTCTTTATCCACGACATCGGCAAGAACCCCGACAAGAAGGTCGGTGCGCTGAACTACGGCTATGCCCTGGTCGAGGGCTACGACTACCTGCTTGGGGTCGACGGTGACACCATCGCTGATGAGCGCGCGGTCGAGTACCTCGAGACCGAGGCTGTCGGCGACTCTCGGATCGGTGGGATCTCGGCGATCTACACGATCGATGACCGGCCCATCAAGGGTCTGATCGGCAAGTTCCTCATCGCCGGTCAGCGCACGCAGTTCGCGGCATTCAATCTGCAGAACCTCCTGCGCGGACGCAACATGGCGGTTCTCGGCGGCCAGTTCTCGATCTTCTCCACGGCGGCGCTGCGCGACGTCATGCGCGCCAACCACCAGAGCACGCCGTGGGTGAAAGACAGCGAGGTGGAGGACTCGCTCCTCTCACTGCAGATCAAGAGCGCGGGCTACCTCACCAAGATCAGCCCGTACGCGCGAGCCAGCGTGGGTGGAATGACGACCCTCAAGGGGTACGACGCGCAGCAGGTCAAGTGGACCTACGGCGCCATCGAGCTCATGTGGCCCGGTCAGCGCGGTGACACGAAGGGGCAGCCCTTCCACCCGAACCTCCGGCTGCGCTGGTTCGAGAACTTCGGCATGCTCACGAACCTGTTCGTGCGTGTCGCGTTCCTGACGCTGCTTGCCGCATCGCTGTCGATCAACGCCTTCGTCTTCTCGCCCTGGTGGCTCATTCCGCCGCTGGTTGCGACGCTGCTGAACCTGCGTGTCGCCCTGACGATGAAGTACGTGAACCAGCGAGACATCCTGTTCTCGGCACTGGTGTTTCCCGCGGAGATCTTCATGTGGATCCGCATCGGCCACTTCCTGCGGTCGTGGTCGTCGTTCCTCTCGCGCAAGAAGGTCGACAACTGGGCGGCGCAGGCCAAGGCGGAAAAGGGTGGCGGTTTCTCCCTCGGACACTGGGTTCCCATGATCCTGCTGGTGCTCACCGCGCTCGCCATCGCCTTCATCTGGAACCTGCTGGACCCAGTGGTGCAGTCGTCCATTCTGTGGATCGGCTGGCCGATCGTCGGTGTCGTCACCGTCATTCAGACCCTGCTCATGGCGTTCAAGCTGTTCCGCAGGCAATACGGCTACAAGGTCTGACGCACTCGCGCCAGACCTGGGAGGCCTACTGGCCCGGCGGTGGAGCGACGTTCTCGGCGGTCATCCGGTAGCCGACGCCGCGGACGGTCTCGACGTAGCGCGGGTTGTTCGGGTCGTCGCCGAGCTTGCGGCGCAGGTTCGTCATGTGTGCTTCGATCGCACGCTTGTCGGCATCCCCGACGAAATACGACGTGACGTAGGACTCACCACGCAGCACAAGCGTCAGATCGGCCTTGCTGCGAACACGGCGCTTGGACTCCATCAGGGTCGCCAGCAGCTCGAACTCTGTGCGGGTGAGTTCCACCTCACGGTTGCCGACCAGTACGATCCGCGAGTCCGGGTCGAGGATGAGGTCACGGTGGACTATGGTGTGCGGGCCGAGGTGCTGACCTCCGGGGCCGGGGACCGGGGCGCTCGGGGGTGTGCGTGCTACCAGCTGCGATCCGGGAGGTTGCTGGCTCCCGCCGGCGCCCGGCGGGTCGACAGGCGCCTGCGGCGTCGGGGGATAGTACGGTTGTGCACCCCCGGGCTGCGGGTAACCCGGATGCTGACCCGGGTACCCGGGCTGGGGTGGCGCCTGGGTCGGCTGTTGGCCGGCCGGATACGGAGCCTGCGCCGGATGCTGAGCCGGGGCCTGTGCGGGGTCACCGGGGGTAACGGCTCCGCTCGCATCGATGGTGGCGAACGGTTGCTGCGCTGCCGGCGGAACGGCGCTGGGCGCCGCAGGCTGGGTGACGATGGCGGGTCGTGCGCCCGGGAATGAGGGGCCCGAGGGTGCCTGCACGGGCGGCTGAGCGGCAGTCGGTGTCTGGCGGGGGCGGCGCAGGAGCGCTTCGATCCGTGCCCGCAGCTCCCGTGGACGGAACGGCTTGACGATATATTCATCGGCGCCGGCGCCGAGACCCAGCACGACGTCGGCCTCGTCTTCGAGGCCCGTGAGCATGATGATGTAGGTATCGCTCTGGGCACGGATGCGGCGAGCCGCTTCGAACCCGTCGATGCCGGGCATGTTCACGTCGAGTGTCGTGATCAGCGGCTGGTAGGACAGCACAGCGCGCACGCCGTCGATGCCGTTGCCGACCGAGACCGTGGAGAATCCGGCTGCCTCGAGTGTCTCGGCGAGGATATGCCGAATCTGCGGATCATCCTCGACGATGACGGCGGTCTTGCTCACCCCCGCGTCAGTGCTCATGCTCGGTGGTCTCTTTCGCGTCGGGCTGGGTGGTCGCGTCGGTCTGGGTGACGGGGCACGGCCCGCGCAATCCCAGGTGTTCGCGGCCGTCTCCCCCGATCGTACACAGCCGCGCCGGGACGAGGGGCGGTCATCCGTCGGCGTGTGCCCGCGTCCTCAGGGCCCGGTGTTCAGGGAAGAGTGACGTTGCGGGTGAGTTCGACTGCGGACTGCGGCCACCAGGCGCCGGCGACAGGTCCCCCGTTGCAGGTGCCGTCGCTCTCGCCGGGCGGCTTGATCCAGAGGTTCGTGTCGACGACGTCATCGCCGTAGGTGCCGCCAGGGGCGCCGATGAGTCGGCCCGGCGGGTTGCACCACTCGCCGTTCGACCCGGCGCCGTTGCGTGAGGTGTCTACGATCGCGTGGAGGCCGCCCGTGAGACCGGAGAGCTGGTGGGCGTAGTCGAACTCGAGAGTTGTGTCGTTGTAGTTCGAGACGTTCGTCGCGAAGCCGCGGATGACATCGTTCATGCCGATGCCATTGATGAGCTCTGCCATCTGCGACGCGGGCAGCCAGGTCGAGTGGCCACCGTCCACGTAGATCCAGGTGTTCGTCGAGGCAAGACGGGCGATGGCATCCCGCAGCTGTGTCGTGCGGTCGGCGAGGTTGCCGCACTCCGGTGCGAGGGCAAGGCTGTCGGGTTCGAGGATGACGGTTTTCTGGATGTCGGGCGCGGAGTGCAGGGCATCGCCGATGATCTGTGTCCACTCCGCGTAGGCGGCATCGTCGAGTCCGCCCGCTGAGAGGCCAGCGCTGCAGTCGCGCTCGGGAAGCCCGTAGACCACGATTGCTAGTGCCCGGCCCTGTGTGCGCGCCTCGGTCAGAAGATTCGTCATCCGTGCGCCGATCTCACTCACGGGATCGATCTCGGGGGTCAACCAGTAGGCGGTGGGCTGCGCGGCCAAATACGCGGTTGCCGCGAACTCGTCGGTGCCCGCGGGGAGGTCAGGCAGCGCGAGGGCAGCCTTCGACTCCTCGGGCGCGATGATCGTCGTTCCGACGGCCGGTGCCGTCGCGGTCAGGTCACGGACCCAATGGCTCAGGAACATCCAGACCGTGGCCGCGATGGATGCCACAAGAAGCACGCCGACGCCGACGATCGTCGCGATCGCCCAGCCGGGCAGGATCTTCGGCTGTGATTCCGGGCGCACCGCAGCAGTCTGGGGCTGTTCGTGCACCGCGGAGGTGCGTCGGGAAGGCACGACCAAACTCTAGCGCAGCGCGCGCGGTCAGCATCCGTGCGCCTCTATCGTGGGGAGTGGCATGAAGGTCATCTCGTACAACCTGCGCAAGCACCGTGCAGCAACCGAGCTGCGAGAGCTCGTCGAGCGTCACGGCGCTGATCTGCTCTGTCTGCAGGAAGCCGACACCACCGACATCCCTGACGCGATCGGTGGCCTCGTGCTCGCCGACTCGACGCAGCGCAACCGCCTGGGGCTGGCCGTCTACTACCGCGAGAACACGTATCGCGCCGTTGACGTGCGAGCCATCGCGCTGAAGAAGTCGCTGCACGATCGGGTGCTCAAGCCCGCGGAGGAGCGGATGCTGGGCGTGCGCCTGCGCGACATCGACGCCGGCAGCGACATCGTCATCGCTTCGTTCCACGCGGCGCCGCTGACGGCGCTGAACTCGCTGCGTCGCCACCAGATCCGCACGGCGCTGGCCGAACTCGATCTGTTGGGCGAGGGGCTTCCGAAGCTCATGGTCGGCGACTACAACTACCCCGTGTTCAAAGAGCGCCTGGGCCAGCACGTGCGCGATCAGGGGTACGAACTGAACCTCAGCGACTCCCGGACCTATACGCGGTATCGGTTCTTTCGCGGGCACTACGACTTCGCGACATCCGTCGGCTTCACGATCGATACCGTGCGGACACTGCCGCAGGGTCTCAGCGACCACTTGCCGATCCTCGTGACGGCTGAACCGACGCCGGCTGCCGGCGCGGCGTCAACGGATGCCGCGAGCGGCGTGGCCTGAGCCGCGTGCCTGACGCGAAGGCGCTGGTCAGCGGATCGCTGCTGCGTAGTGCATGAAGGCGGCGTAGACGAGCACGCCGACCCCGGATGCCAGGAGCGCAACACCGAAATAGAGCAGCCAGTTGCGGGACTTGCGGGGGTCTCGCGGTTCGTAGGGGCTGCTCATGATGCCCGATCCTAGCCAGATCGAGCCGAGCGCGAGTGACGTGCGTGTTACAGGAGGGTTATCCCTCGTCTGCGGGTGTTGTGAGCGGGCACGCGCCGCCCGCGACGACGCCGCTGCCCCCGATTGTCGGCGTCATGAGCGCTTCGAGCGTCGGGGTCGGCGGGGTGCGGACCTGGATCGTCGCGGTAGCCGTCTCGCCGGGGTTGAGGTTGGTCTCCCAGATCAGCACGTCGCGCCCGTCGTGGGTTCCGGTGCCGAACACTGTCGCGGCTTGGTCGTCACCGGCGACGCTCGAGACCACGTCTGACCCTGTCGGCAGGTAGAGGTAGGCGATGGTCCTTGTGACTCCGGCTGGAACGCCGAAGTTGCCGCCGCCGGTGATGTACTCGGGGAGGCTGGTCGCGGCATCCGCCGGGGCCGTGCTTCGCAGGGTGACAGAGACCGTCGCAAGGGGGTCCTCGCGAAGGTACTCGCCCGGTCGGAGGTTCTGCGTGAAGGCGGTGCTCGCCGCGCACCAGCCGACTGACGTGGATGCTTCGGTGTAGTAGTCCATCTTGGAGCCCGTGCCGTCGTTGAGGTACACCCCGAACTGTGTGCGGGTGTTGTCGGTGACGGGAAGCTCGCCCTGGATGGTCGCGCCGTCGAGGATCGCCTGTTCGGCGGGATCGGCGCTCCACATGAACAGTCGGCGTTCGCTCCCGGCGCGGGCGAGAGCTTGGATCAGGGTTGCCGGGTCGGCCGCGCCGTCGGCGATCGTCTGGAAGACGACCGCGGCGGTCGCGGCGAAGAACGCGTCCTGGTCGCGGGGGTTCGGGTACCGTTCGTACACCTCGTTGAGCAGCAGCGGCACAGCATTCTCGCTCGTGAGCTGTTCGCCCGTCGGGAGTGTGATGGGACCGGTGGCCTCGAGCAGGTACGACAGGGTGACGGGATCGAGGGCGAAGACGCCGTCGACATTCACACCCGTCTCTCGGAACCACATCTCGCGGGCCAGGGGGCCATCGATCGTGTAGTCGGGGATCTGGGTGACGTTCTGGATGTAGACGCCGGGCTTGTCGACAAAGACGCCGAGAATCTCATCCGAGAGCGGCAGAACGGGCTCGGCGTACCGAGTGAAGTCCGACGAGGACCCCTGCCCGGTGAGGTCCATGCGGCCGCCGTCCGTGTGGATCATCGCCATTGCTCCGACGATGCCGCCGAGCGAGCGCCACTCCGCATTGTTCTGGAACATGACGAGGTAGTTGCGGGGGCCATCTGCGCCGAGGGCGAGGGGGAGGAGCTGCGAGGTGCGGCGCAGTGCGTCAGCGGCAGTTAGGCCGCTCGTCAAGAGGTCACGCACCTCGGTGACAGGGGCGGCGAGGGGAGCCAACAGTTCGGTCGTGTCGATCGCGTTCACGGATGCCGAAGCCTGCCGCAGGCTGTCGGTCGCCGTGGTCGCGACGTCGGTGAGGCTTGCAATGGCTGCGACGTCGAACGCTCCTCCCGCGGGGCGCAGCGTGTCGAGCGAGAAGCTCGACGCTGCTTGCGCGAGGGGTTCGAGTGCGGTGGTGGCGACGTCATCGACGGCGGCGATGACTGTCGCTGTTGCCGCGAGCTGTGGGCCGATCCACGGGAGGTGTTCGGCGGCGCCCCACACCGGGTCGGAGGTGAGCGATCGGGCTGCCGAGGTGTCGGCGGTGAGGGCTGGCACGACCTCGGCTGCCGCGGCGGGGTCGGTGAGGGAGTCAGCGAGGCTCGTCGCTGCCCGCTGGGCGTCGGCGACGTGACCGTAGGCGAGCGCACCGCGGATGCCGATCCACGCGGCCCCCGCCACGCCGAAGATCAGGATGGCGCCGAGGACCGACGCGAACACGACGCCGGCTGTGCGTTCGCGGCGGTGACGCTTGCGCGACCGCGCACGCTGGGACTTCTCGGCATCCACCGCGGCGTGCGTGGCAGCGATCTCGTCATCGCCGAGGGTCGGGTCGGGGCCCGCGCCCTCGGGTGTCGCCGCGTCGTCAGTCATGGGTCGGATGCCCTCCTGTCCTCAGGGAAGCCTATTCGCCCGCACCCGAGTACACGATGAGAGACAACCGCATGACCAGCCGTAACACGCGCCCTCTAGGGTGGGGTGCTGGCTGACGAGCTGAGGGACGGAGGGATCGGGCCCCATGGTGACGGCGAACGCGACGACCCAGCGTGTCTGGGTGGACGCGGCGGCGACCCCGGATGCGGCAGCCGGTCCCGTCGGCTGGATGGATGTCGTGACGCTCGCCGAAAAGGCTGTCGGTGTGACCTTCTCCTACGACCCGACCTACCTTGCGCGACCGGATGCCTACGCGGTATCTCCGGAGCTACCGCTGCGGCCAAAACCTCGGGTTCTCGGGTCGATGCCCGGGGCGTTCGTCGATTCCAGCGCCGATTCGTGGGGGCAGAAGCTGATTCGCCGGCAGCTGCGCGCCGAAGGAGTGACCCTTCTCTCGGAGGTCGATGCTCTCGTCGGAGTGTCGGATGAGGCGCGCACTGGCGCCCTCCGGTTCCGTGAGGCTCCGAGTACGGGCGAGGAGGAGGAGGCGTACGTCGCCGACCGCGCTGCGCGGGTCCCCGTCGTGCTCGACCTGCGCGAGCTTCGGGCAGCAGCGGATCGGACCCGCGCGGGGGCCTCCTCGAGCGAGCAGGCCATCGCGGAGCTTCTGGATGCCGGAACGGCGGTGCTCGGGGGCGCCAGGCCCAAGGCGCTCGTGCGGCGGAAGGGTCGCGCGCTGCTCGCGAAGTTTCCGGCACCGGATGACGAACACGACGCGATCCGGTGGGAGGCGGTTTCCCTGCACCTCGCTCACTCTGCCGGTCTTGCCACGTCACGGGTGCGCACGATCGAGATCGGAGAGCACGCGGTGTTGCTTGTCGATCGATTCGATCGCGTCGGGAAGGCGGACTCCGCGGTGCCGACGAAACCCGGGGATGCCGGGGAGTTGCGGATTCCGTACTGGTCGGCGCGAACCGCGACCGGCGATGGGCGCGACTATCTGGATGTCGCGCGAGTCATCCGTGGCATGGAGGCGCCGCGCGATGTCATCCGTGCCCAGTTACGTGATCTGTGGCGACGGGTGGCCTTTGCCGTTGCCGTGCACTGCACCGACGACCACCTGCGCAACCTGGGATTTCTGCGGCGGGAGTCGGCGTGGCGGCTGTGCCCGGTGTTCGATGTCGAGCCCGATCCAGTGCAGGAGCGCCTGCGGTCGACTGCGATCGTGGGGGTGGTCGACCCGGATGCTGCGCCGGCAGCCCTCGTCGCGCTCGCCGGGGAGCTCGGGATCAAGACGTCGTCGTGGAAGCGCTCGCTTGCTCAGGTGCTCGTCGCGGTGGAGTCGTGGCCGGATGTCGCGACGCGGGTCGGACTTGCCGAGGACGAATTCGCGGCGATGGATGCCGCGATCGGCCATCGCCGCGATGCGCTCGCGACGCTGCTTACCTGAACTGCCGGAACCGGCCGGATCAGGAAACGGCGAGGGGGGCGATGACGGCGGCGACGAGTTCGCTGGGATCGCGAACGAGGGTGAAGTCCCCGGCATCCGGAACCACGCTCGGGGCCGCGTACCCCAGCGTGATGATGCCCGGCTGGCTCGCGCGGGCGCTCGCGACGAACGCGTCGATGGCGGCGAGGTCGCTGTCGGCGGCGATGCCGAACACCAGCGCGGTGTAGGTGCCAGCTGACAGATAGGCCAGGGCGGCATCCGCATGTCTCGTTTTGAGGACCGCGGTGCCGAGTCTTTGCAGGGCGATCGTCTCAGACATGCTCGTGTCGGGGTCGTCGTCGACCCACAGCACGCGTCCCGGGTGCACGCGCTCCGGGAGTTTCGGCGTGACCCCGGCGCCTTGGCCGCGGGCAGCATGTGCTTCGCGCAACTGCGTCGCGACGGCCTCGCGGTCGTCGGGCGCCAGGGTGATCTCGATAGTCGGCAGTTGTTGCGTGGGGACGCGGACGGTGGAGGTGCGGCGGATCCAGAGGATGACGCCAACGAGGGCCATGACGACGATCACGCCCACGAAGCCGAGGACGAGCGTCACGAAGCCGGTGTCGATCTGCATGAGGTCAGTATGCCCGGTCGGAGGCGCGGAGATGGGGGGAAGTGCAACTCGCATGGACGAGGGACAACTCACATGAATAGGGTGAGGGCATGACCGACATCCCTGCCAGCGCCGAGCCATCTGCCCCCGAGACGTCCACGACGATCGTTGTGGGTGCGACAAGTAAGCCCGGCTCGCGACGCGCCATCGAGTGGGCAGTCGCGCGTGCCGCGAGTACGGGCGCGCGCCTGGAGTTGCTTTCCGTGATCGGGGGCGCCGTGGGTGCCGTCGGTGAGCAGGAGGTCGTGCAGCGCGCCGTCGACTACGAAGAGGCGTTTCTTCGGAACGAGGCAGCGGCACTGTCTTCTCGTGGCATCGACGTCACGGTTCGGGTGACACACGGGAACCCGACGAAGGAGCTGGTCGAGGCGTCGACGGATGCCGCGCTTCTGGTGATCGGCAGTGATCACACCGGGGGCGCCGACAAGCATCGCGGGCCGCACGGCACACGGATCGTCGCCGGGGCTCACTGCCCCGTTGTCGTTGTGCCCGACATCGATACGACCGGGCGCACGGGGGTGGTCGTCGGGGTGGACGGTTCGGAGGTTTCGAACGCGGCGCTCGCTTTCGCTGCCGCCGAGGCATCGCGGTTCGCCGAGCCGCTCACTGTCGTGTCGACCTGGATGCCGGTCGTCTATACCGGCGACATCGCGCCCTACCCCGACATGTATCTCACGGACCTGCAGGGTACGACGGAGGCTTTCGCGCAGTCGATGGCCGATGAGGTGCGAAAGGACCATCCGCACCTCGAGATCGTCGTGCACGTGGACGAGGGGGATCCCGCCACCGTCATCGCTGAGGTGGCGGCATCCGCTCGCCTGGCCGTTGTCGGAACCCACGGGCGTACCGGGTTCGCTCGGTTCCTGCTGGGGTCGGTGAGTACCCAGGTGCTCGACCACCTGACGACTGTCACCGCAGCGGTGCGCTGACATCCCGTTAACGACAAGGCCCCCGGCTCGATCTGGGGGGCTGTCGAGCCGGGGGCTGTACGCGCGACGCGTACCTTCGCTGCGGATGAGTGACCCGAAACACTCAGCGCGCGGTCTTGCCACGATGAGAATGCCACGGTTCGCGACTTCGTGCCGGGGGATTGTCAACGGCCTATGCCGGATGCCATAATCCGCCGCCCGGGGCAGGCGGGGCAGGCGGGGCAGGCTCAGCGGCCGAGCAACCTGCCGACCACGCTCGGAAGCTCACCGGGGGTGGTGATCACCTGGTCGTGCGGCAGTTCCGGCGCACTGGGGCCGGTGACGATGGCGCCCGGGGCGTAGGCGATCGTCGGGACGCCCGGATAGTTGCGGCGCACCGTGCGGATGAAGTCGGCGGCAGTCATCGCGTCACCCTCACGGCCGCAGTCGGTCACGACCAGGAGGTACTTCTCTGCCGCGAGGTATGCCAGGGCTGCTTCGCAGTGCCGAGCAACCGTGACCGTGAGACCCATCCGATGCAGGGCCACGACATCGGGAACGTGGCTGTCGGGGTCGTCGTCGACCCACAGCACCCGACCCAGACGGAACACCGAGGTCGACGAGGTTCGGGGTGGCGTGGCATAGGTCTGCTTGTATCCCGCTCCCGGTGCTGCTGCATCGACCGGTGCCGAGGCAGCGGGTGCCGGAGCAGGCGGAGGGGCGGGAGTGTAAGCGGGTGCTGCCGGCGCGGGGGCCGGTGTTGCCGCGACCGGCTCATCGACGGTCGGATAGGCGGGCGCCTGGTGATCCGCGGGCAGTGGCGGCGCGGGTGGTTGTGCAGGCTGCTCGGGGGCGTAGGCGGCTGGTGCAGGGCCGAAGGCGGCGTTTGCCACGTTCACGGGTTGCGCTGCGGGGTTCGGTGTGAAGACGTATTCGGTCGTTCCCTCAGCGAACTGGGGCGCCTGGGGCTGCTGCTGGTATGCCGCTTGCGAGATGGCGTACGGGTGAGTCATCGGCGTTCCGGTCACGGGTCGCGACCCGGCTACGGTTCGGACTGTCGCTGTCGTGACGGCAGGACTGCTCATGTCGGGGTAGCGCGGCATGCGCTGGACGGGTTCATGGCGATCTGAGGTCGCCTCGGCCTTGTTGCTCTCCCACATCGCCCAGCCCACGACGAGTCCAAGCACGGCGACGACGCCGAAGCCGATCATGAGGGTGATGAGTGAATTACTGTCCATGTGTGAACCCGGTGCTGAGTCAGGGTGAGCTATGTTGCGTGCTCTCGGGTTGACCACTATTGTCTGCGATCCGCGTGGCGCGGCAAGACAAACTGTGCGAACTCTCATCTGGGGCAGGACAGATCCCCGGCTTTTGCGTCATTTCCGGACGATTCCGGACGTGAAGCTACGCCGGACGCCGTACCTTCGCCGGGTCAGGCGGTGCGTTTGTTACGACCGCGGGCCCAGAAGACGGCAGTGGCCGCGGTCATGATCGCGAGCATCGCCACCGTCGTGAGGCTCGCCTCCAGCCCGAACAGGCCGCCCGAGATGAGGGGATCGGCATCCGTCGTCTCACCGACCGTCAGGAGCGAGTTCTCTGCCGGGATACCCGACACCGGGATGCCGAAGAGGCTGTTCTGCGCCCAGTTCCAGGTGGCGTGGAAAGCGATGACGCCCCACAGGCCGCCCTCGCTGAGCGCCCAGAACCCGAGGAGCAGGGAAACGAGCACGAGTGAGAGGACCGAGAAGATGTTCATCCCCGTGTTGAGGGAGTGTGCGAGCGTGAAGAAGGCGGTCTGGGCGATCATCGCGCCGAGGAGGCCGAAGCGCGGCATCCAGGACTGGATGAGGTAGCCGCGGGAGATGAGTTCTTCGGCGCCGCCCTGGATCGTGAAGGCGATGAGTGCGAAGATCACCCATCCGAGCGCCGTCCAGGCGGTGTAGCTCCCGTCGGGAGTCTGGAAGAACTCCATGTTGCCGGTGAGGACCGCGACCCCGACGGCGAGCGACATGGCGCCGAACGCGATCGCGGCTCCGCGGGCGATCTGCCGTGGGGCGGCGGAAGGGGAGCGGAAGCCGATACTCGCGAATGCGCGCCGTTCCTTGAATCGCAGCCACACCCACAACAGGATCCAGACCGGGAGAAAAGCGAGTGAGCTCGAGATCGTGAGGCCGAGAGCAGGGACGCCGGGCGTGAAGGCGAGCAGGATGCTGGTGGCCATCACTGAGGCGAAGAGGACGACCGCGACGATTGAGCCGACGAGCGGGCCGCTGGGACGCTGTGCTTCGCGCATGGCGCCGGCGAAACTGTCACGTCGTGTTTCGGTCACGGAGGTGCCTCCCGGGTCGGTGATCCCGACCGACCCTAGCGAAATGGGCGCCGAATCCCCCAGGTCTTGTGGTGCGGGCCGGTGTGAGCTAGCGCGAGCTATGGTGCACATCATCGGGCGGCGCGGCCGAGGAGGGCCGCCTTCGCGGACTTGATGACGATCGCGACGTCACCGATGAGGCTCCAGTTCTCGACGTAAGAGAGGTCGAGGCGTACCGCATCGTCCCACGCGAGGTTGTCGCGGCCGCTGATCTGCTGGAGTCCGGTGATGCCCGGCTTGACGAGGAAGCGGCGCAGGGAGGCGTCGGTGTAGGTCTCGACCTCGCTCGGCAGGGGCGGGCGGGGGCCGACGAGCGACATGGATCCGCCGATGACGTTGAACAGCTGCGGCAGGTCGTCGAGGGTATGGCGATGCATCCATCTGCCGAGCGCGGTCGTGGTCGAGGCGCCGTCGACGCCCTCGCGGGTGGTTCGGAAAGCGAGCATTCGGAACGGGCGGCCGTGGTAGCCGACACGGGTTTCGCGGACACACACCGTGCCGGGTGACGAGAGCTTCAGAACGAGGGCGAGGATGCCGAGCAGGGGGCTGATCACGATCACGGCGACGAGCGACCCGATGAGGTCGGCCATGCGCTTGCCGAAGCGTTGGCCAGGAGAGAACCGCGGTGTCTCGACGTGGACGAGCGGCAGGCCAGAAACCGGACGGGTGTGGATGCGGGGGCCGGCGACATCGGCGATGCCGGGCGCGAGAAGGAGGTGTTGGCGGCCGGTCTCGAGGCTCCAGGAGATCTGCTTGACCTTCTCGGGTGGGAGGGCATCGCTGCTCGTGACGAGCACGGTGTCGGCGCTGGTGTCGGTGAGGACCCGGGTGAGGTCGTCAAAGCTGCCAAGAACGGGGATGTCGGCATCCGTTGTCGCGATGATTGTTGCGGGGTCGTCGGGTGGGAGGCACGCTCCGACGACGAGGTAGCCGGTGTCGCGGCGTCGCTGCAGTTCGCTACCCACCTGGGCGACTGACGCGGGTGAGCCGATCAGGATGACGCCGGATGCGCACTTTCCGACGCGGCGTTTGGCAAGGAGCCACTGTCGCCACAGCCACCTCATGAGTACGAGCAGCAGGATGCCGGCGGGCAGGCTGATGAGCAGGTAGCCGCGGGCGATGTCGATGCGGAAGAGGAACGCGACAATCGCGATGACGCCGAACAGGACCAGGGATGAGTCGATGACGCGGACGTATTCGGTCATGCCGACCCCGACAACCCCGGGTGTTCTGGTGTCGGCGAGGCTCAGCGCGAGCAGCCACAGTGCGATGAGGATCGCGGAGGCCAGCCAGTACGACACGGCAGTGAAGCGCAGGTCTCGCAGGAGGGAGAGCTGGGCGTTGCCGGTGCCGAACCACACGATCTGGGTACCGTAAACGACCCACACCAGAACGACGGCGTCGCTGATCAACAGTCGTGTGCGGTAACTCTCATGCCACGGTCGTGGCTCGCCCGTGGAGCGCACCCCTCCAGCCTTGCACACGCCGGTTGTTCACTGGCGCGACACCGGGCGTTTGCTGCGGTTCCGGGAGTCAGCCCGAGTAGCCGCCGTAGCGCGCGATCGTGGTGAGGAACTGGAAGGTCGCGAGGGTGATCTGCGTCGAGATCACGACACCGACGATGATGCCGACCACCTGGGTTGCGATGAGGCCCCAGAGCGGCCCCCACCCGGCGCCGGTGCGGCGGATGGCGACGACGATGCGGCCGATCGGATAGACGATCGAGAGGAACATCCACGGCCACGGGAAGGGCCGGTCGATGCCGCGGTTACGGAGTTCACGCTGGTCGAGGTACGCGAACCAGACACTGAAGCCGTAAATTGCCCAGCCGAAGAGCGTTATCGCCCACCACCAGGGCGAGAAGAAGATGTCGAACGGCTGCATGAAGGTGTACAGGTCGGTGCGCGGACCGGACTCGGCGAACGACTGCATCATCCAGCCCTGCATGGCGAACATGGAGCGCCAGGGCACCAGGAGCGCCAGCAGGGATGAGGCCAGCGGCAGCAGCACGATGAGCCAGATCCAGACGGTGTTGGTGTCGACGCCCGGACTCTTACGTGGTTCAGCGACCGCGGCCACGGCCGGCGCTGACGGCGCTGACGGCGCTGGGTTTGGCGCGGAGGTGTGCGCTGTCCAGGTGGCGCCGTCCCAGAAACGGAGGATGCCGGGGGTCTGGGGGTCGGGGTACCAACCGGCTTGCGGCTGTTGCGGCGTCGACATGAGTGTGCTCCCGTTCGCGAGTTCCGTCCCCACTCTAGGTCGGTGACGGATGCGGCGTCAGGGGGCTATCCCCCGGGTTCGCGCCTCGGTCTGCTCTCAGTGCAGATCGATATCGCCCCATTCGCCGGGGGCAGGCAGTTCGGCGTAGCTGACCGCGACGCCATCTGCTCCGGCGGATGCCGCGCAGACCAGGAGCGAGAGCGTCGGGTAGCCGAGGGGGCGGTTGTCGCGGATGATCGCACGTTCATCGACCGGGCCGAGGGCGGTGCTGCGTTCGAGGACCTCGAGCCACGGCCGATACCAGTCGCTGCCTGATCCGGGCTCGGCGAGGCGGAAGTGCTCGAGCCAGTGCGAGATGCGGGCGGTGGCTGGGTCGTCGACGTCGTCGTGGGCGATCATGTGGATGCCGGGTTCGATCTGGGATTCGCGGCGGCGGGCGCCGTCCCACGAGATGACGCGGGCAGAGGTGGCGTCGACCTCGAGCAGGTTGAAGCCGCGCATCGCGGGGTGCTCGCCGGGGGAGGTGCCGGCGACCGAATCGAGGGGGAGGGTGCCGCGTGAGACGACAGCGGTGTCGGGGAGGTCGTCGCCGCCGGCACGGTTGAGCAGGACCGCGAGGCGGTGGGTGTCGGCATCCGCTGCAAGCCAAGCGCCGCCGGCGCGGATGTCTTGCACGCCCTGGATCGACGGATGCTGCGGCCACCAGTGTCCGAGGGGGTTCCAGGGGCGGGTGGGGTCTTCGTCGCGGATCGCGAGGAGGCGCACGGGCGTGCCCGGGTCGGTGGGGACGTCGATGATGACTGTGCACATGGCGGTTCCCTGCGTCAGTCGTGGAAGACTGGGCGCGTGTTCGTTGTCGTCGGTGTCACGGGCGGAATCGCCGCATACAAGACGGTACATCTGGTCAGGCGCCTGATCGGCGAGGGCCATGAGGTGCACGTCGTGCCGACCGAGGACGCGCTGCGGTTCGTCGGGCAGCCGACGTGGGAGGCGATCAGTCGCAATCCCGTGACGACGTCGGTGCATGAGGATGTCGCGACGGTGCGGCATGTGTCGCTCGGGCAGCGAGCGGATCTCGTGATCGTTGCGCCGGCCACCGCGAACACGCTCGCGAAGATGGCCGCGGGCCTTGCCGATGATCTGCTCGGGACGACCCTGCTGGCGACGACTGCGCCGGTGGTGGTGGCGCCCGCGATGCATACGGAGATGTGGCGGCATCCGGCGACGCAAGAGAACATGCGGGTGTTGCGCTCTCGCGGCGTGCATGTCGTCGGGCCGGCCGATGGTCCGTTGACCGGTGGCGATTCGGGGCCGGGGCGGATGAGTGAGCCGGATGAGATCGCGGATGCTGCGCTCGCCGTGGTCGCTGCGGTGGGCGGGCGTGCTCAGGATCTCGCCGGGCTGCGTGTTGTCGTGTCGGCGGGTGGGACGCGCGAGCCGCTGGATCCGGTGCGGTTTCTGGGGAACCGGTCGAGCGGACGGCAAGGTGTTGCGCTCGCGGTCGCTGCCGCTGATCGCGGTGCCGAGGTGACGCTCGTCGCGGCGCATATCGATGGCGATGTGCTCGGCGGGGTGAGCGATCGCGTGAGGGTCGTGAGGGTCATGTCGGTGGGGACGGCGCTGGAGATGCAGGATGCCGTGACGGAGGTGGCAGCCGGTGCTGATGTGGTCGTGATGGCGGCGGCGGTTGCCGACTATCGGCCCGCCGAGGTCGCGGAGTCGAAGCTCACGAAGGAGACGCAGGGCGATCGCCTGACGCTAGAGCTCGTCGAGAATCCCGACATCGTGGCGGGCCTTGCCGCCGGGCGGCGTTCGGGGCAGACGATCGTGGCGTTCGCTGCGGAGACCTCGTCGGGGGACGAGTTGTTGCAGCGGGCGCGGCGGAAGCGGGAACGCAAGGATGTCGACCTGCTCGTTGTCAACGAGGTCGGGTGGACTCGTGGATTCGAAAGCGCGGACAACGAGGTCGTCGTGATCGATCGCTCGGGTGATGTGGCGGCGCAGGCTTCGGGGTCGAAGCGTGAGGTTGCGGATGCCGTGTGGGACGCGGTGGTGGCTGCTCGGCGGTAGCTCACCCTCCGGGCGCTAGGTGTACTTCCTCGGGAGGATGTCGACGGCGGTGTGGTCGTCGAAGCGCAGAACCTCGAAGTGTCGCCGATCCAGGGTGGCGATCTGGCGGGTGCGGTAAGCGCTCGCGAGCACGATGTTGGAGGCATCCGTGAGGCCGATCGGCTGGTCGGCGTAGCGGTGCACGATGTCGGTCGCGGCCCGGATGCGCGCACTGGTCATCTCGGCCAGTTCCCAGGCGCCCGATGCGAGTTCTTCGAGTACCGCGACTTCGGCATCCGTCCCGTGTCGAGTGAGGACCAGGTAGTCGAGTTCGGCGATCACGTAGGGCGAGACAATGAGTGGGCCGTCTGCGCTGTCGATGACGCGAGCCACATCGGCGTGCCTCGGCTCGTTAGCGTCGAAGTAGGCCAGGAGCGCGCTGGTATCGACGATCACTCGCCGAACCCTGCCAGGAGTTCGTCGGCTCGTTCGGCGATCGGTTCGCTGCCCGAAAAGAGAGCGCCGCGCGGCTTGCGGCTCGTTCGGGCGAGACCGTCCCGAAGGGCTGAGCGGATGACGTCGGCCTCCGAGCTGCCCTGCCGTGATGCCTCGAGCTCGATGGCGCGCTTCAGGTCGTCCGGAAGGTACAGCGTGGTCTTGACCATGCCACATATGGTACTACCGGTGGCACTATTGCTCGCTGGTGAGATAGCGCGCGAGGGCGGACTGTGTGTCTGTGCCGTCGGCGTCGGCGAGGGCATGGACGCCGGCAGCGACGGCGACGGCCGTGGCTTCGAGGACGAGCTTGCCGCGGTAGCGGCCGATGAGCTGTGACAGTGCGTCGAAGGCTCGGCCGTGGGCCGCGCGGCGAAGGATGTCTTCGGCTGCCGCGTCGGCGTGGGTGCTGAGGTGCGGCATCCGTGTGCGCAGGTAGTGCCTGCCGGCGTGCTTCGACCAGGTGTCGAGGGCGCCGAGGCCGGCGCCGATGACGTGGGAGACGGCGGGCATGGTGCTGCCGGGCTCGGGGTCGGGTGGTACCGACTCGATGAGAGCTCGGGCCAGGTCGAGGTTGTCGGTGTTCAGTGCATCTGCGGTCAGGCGTAGGACGGTAATCGCGCGGGAGCGGTCGTCGCCGACGGGCGTGAAGCGTTCGAGGTTGCGGCGTTCGGTGGCGCGGGCGAGCGCGGCGTTGAGTGTGTCGAGATCGGGGGCGATGCCGTTTTCGAGGTCGATGCCGTCCTCGGCGAGCAGCGGGGCGAGCTCTGCCATGAGTTCAGCGGCCATTCCGGGCTTATGGATGACGCCGAGTTCTGCCATCCGGGCGCGCAGGGCGGGGTCGGCGAAGGGGTTGCCCTCGGCATCCGTGTCGACGTCGTCGAGGTCGGTGCTGTTGTCGACGTCGCCGAACAGCTCGGCGCCTTCGGCGAGGGCGGTGAGCAGTCCGGTGGCGAAGACTCCGCGCAGGGTATCTGGGACGATGAAGCGCGTCGCGGGGTGGTTGCGGATCGGTTCGGCGAGGCCGAGTTCGGCGAGCATCTGCCACTCGCGTTCGACGCGGGGGACGAACAGCTCGTCGATCTCGGTGCGGGGTGCGGGCGCTTCGACGGCGTCGGGCATGAGAGCCGCGAGCGCGTGTGTGACGCGAACGCGGAAGAGTGATGCGTCCCAGGCTGAGGGATTCGGAGGGAGGTCGCCGAGCACGGTGTCGGCGACGACGAGGGCGGCCAGCTCGGATGCGACATCCAGCGGTGGCGTCGGTTCGGTCCGCCATTCCTGCGATGCGCGACCGGGCCGGACTCGGGATGCCGTGAGTTCGAGCACGTCAGTGTCGAGGAGTGCCCGCCACCAGGCGGCGAGCGGTTCGAGGTGCCACATTGATTGGACGTACGTGACGCCGTCGGCGATGACGGTTTGGCCGCGTAGGTCGCCGCTTGTTGGGAGGGTGCGGACTCCTGCGGCACGGATTCCGAGGGCGGCTGCGGCGGGTTCGATGTCGGACAGGCGCAGGGCGCCCGTGTCGGTGATCGGGCGGGACGTGCCGACCCAGTCGAGGAGTGTCGTCACTGCGGCGATGACCTTCGTGCGGGCGAGGGCGTCGGTGGTGGTTGCGGGGTCGCGAGTCTCGGCATCCGTGATGATGGCCTCGAGCATGGCGGTGATTCCGGAGTCTCCGCTGAGCACGTCTTCGAGTTCGTCGTGGGCCTGGGCCCAGCGCGGGTCGCGGGAGGTCTCGAGACGGAAGTGCACGTAGTCGTGGAAGAGGTCGACCATGCCGGTGGCGCTCGGGCCGAGGTCGAGGAGCATGTCGGCGATGTCGGCGACGTCGCTGGGCTCGAGAATGTCGAGTCCGGATCTTTTGACGAGTGCGAAAAGGTGCCCACGTGCTCGGACTGCGGTCTGTGGGTCGCAGAGCGAGGCGTCGGATGCTGCGAGCCACCGTTCGAAGTCGCGGGCGATGCTGCGGTCGACGAAGGACAGGCCGCGATTCGCGGGGTTGCCGGATGGTGCCTTCTTGCGTTTGGACATGAGTCTCCAGGGTTACCGGCCGTGTGGCTGTGTGCGGGCGGTTGCGGGTGGTTGCGGTGCTATTCGCCGGAGGGTTCGCCCCAGACTCGGCGGCTGAGTGCGGCGATGTCTTTGTCGAGGTGGTCGATGCGGGTGCCCATCGCGTCGAACCGGGCGTTCATTTCTGTGCGGAGTCCGCTGATCGATGCGTCCATTTCGCCGCGGAGTCCGTCGAAGCGGCCGTTCATCTCGCCGCGCAGCCCGTTCATCTCGCCGCGTAGTCCGTTGATGGAAGCGGTCATGGTGCGGGTGAGGAGGGTTGTCATGACGGTCATGCCGCCGAGCATGAGCGTGGCAAAGAGGCCGATGAGGACCCAGCTCTGGGGTTCGGTCACGACGGTCACCTTTCCAGTGTGCGGCAGGTCACATCAGGATGCCAAGGTTCCCGCGCCGACGGGAGCTCGCGGGGTCTCCTAGGGCGGTTCGGCTGTTAGGAAGGCGCTGGGGAGGAGCGGTGCGACGGGTGACTGCCAGCACGGCGCGCGAGGGCGGGGCGCATCGCCTGGGCAGCCCCGGTTCCCGGGGCGGAGTGTCGGCGCGTGAGGTACGTCAGAACGGTGCGTCGGAGGCGTCGGCGGGTGCGGCATCCGGGGGTAGTGGATCTTCCGAAACATAGGGATCGGGTGCGAAATGAACCCCGGGTGTGGGCGGGTAGTCGGTGTAGGTGGTCCCGACCGGTGAGGTCCATTCGAGGATGCCGCCCTCGAGCTGTCTGACTTTCCAACCGGCGAATTGCTTCATCGAATGATGTCGCTGACAGAGGTGGGCGAGGTTGCAGACATCCGTCTTGCCTCCGAGCGCGTGGTCGATGGTGTGGTCGACTTCGCAGCGGATGGCGGGGAGGCGGCATCCGGGGAATCGGCAGTGCCGGTCGCGTGCTCGCAGATGTCGGTCGATGGCAGAGGTGCGCTGGTAGCCGTTCGTGTGGAGGACGACGCCGGTGACGGGGTGGGTGACGAGGCGTTCCCACCAGGTATCGCAGGCTTCGGCGATGGCGCGGGCGGTTTCGGCGTCAATGGGGGAGTAGCCGACGAGGTCAGATGGTTCTGCGTGGCGGTTCTCGTCGCCTTCGGGCTTGACGAGGCTGAGGGCTGGAACGACGACCTGGATCTTCGCGCGAATCGCGCCGAGCGTGCCGGGTCCGTCGCCGGTGATGGTGGGGTCGGCGAAGGGGGATCCGGTGAGGAGGATGTCGGCCGCGATATCGGCGCGGATCTGAGCGCGGGTGCGAGTATCGGTGGCGAGGATGTCGGCCGGGATTCTGGCGCCGTCTTCTCCTGGAGCGCCAGCTGGAGCGCCGGCTGCAGCCTTGGCCGCGTTGCGTACGTCGAAGATGACGTTAGTCATCTGGTTCATGCGGTCGTCGATGCCCGCGATCACGGGCGTCGGCGCGACCATGTACAGCGACGACATCCCGTCGGGCAGGGGGCTGACAGTGATGCGGCGGTCTTCGCGCGCGGAGGCGTGGCGCTCGACGAAGCTGCGGGGATGCATCCGTTGGGCGAGGATTTCGAGTTCGGCCTTCACTCGACCGACGGTGTCGCGACGGCACCGCTCGAGCGCCTCGGCTTCGAAAGCGGCGACGGCTTCGTCGGGGAGGTCGGCGGCGGCATCCTGAATCGCATAGACGTGCTGGCGGGTTATCTCACCCAGGCCGCGGGCTTCGAGGGTGCCGGGGTAGCGTTCGGCGAGCCGTGTCGCTTCGCCGATCTGGCGTTGCATCGACCGGTCTGATACGCGCGCCGGAACCCCGATCGTGGCGGCGATGCTGCGCAGCGCCATGTCGTGTTCGCGCACCCGGGACGGCTTGCCCGCGGCAAGCTCACGAGCCAACTCGCCCGCGCGAGCCAGAGCGCGCACGCGGGCCGCTTCGGCGGCGGCAAGCGCGGCATCCGCCTGCTGAACGGCAGCGAGGATCGAGGTCAGCTCGGCGGCTTGCGCCTCGCTGAACTCGATGACTCCGTTCGAATGCATGTACTAATCATGACACCGACCTCCGACATTGACTCTGGAACGGCAGCAAATGTGGATAACTCGCAATGCTTTGGATCTATGAGCATCCGCTGGCGCCTCCTGTGAAGACCATAGAACATAGATACGAATATCGTCGACTAGTGAGCACATCCTCGATGACTCGGTGGGTCGTCAGGCCGACGCGGCTCAAGCTGCTGACCGCTACGCGCCCAGTGGTCGATCTGCTGGGCGGTGCTGCGGCCGTGCTTGGCAGTCCCTGTGGCGGATGCCTATTCTCCTGAGGGCTCGCCCCACACGCGTCGGCTCAGCGCGGCAACGTCGCGGTCGAGGTGGTCGATGCGGGTTCCCATCGCGTCGAATCGGGCGTTCATCTCGCCGCGAAGGCTCTCGATCTTCGTGTCGAGCCCGTCGATGCGCCCTTCCAACCCATCGATGCGGCCCGCGAGTCGGCCTTCGATCCCCGAGATGCTCGCGGTCACTGTGCGCATGATGAGGTTCGTAGACAGCGTCAGCCCGCCGAGCATGATGGTCGCGAAGATGCCGATGAGAACCCAGCTCTGCGGTTCGGTCACGATGGTCACCCTCCTAGTGTGCGGTATCGCGATTCAGGATGCCATCGTTTCGCCCTTGTGCGGTCGAAGGGCAACCGCACGTGGCAATCGCCTCAGCGCGGGCAGCTGGGGAGGAGCGCGACTCTGCGCTGACGTAAGCGGCATGACGCCTATGTCAGCGTGTTGCCGCCGGGCACACCTATTACGCCCGGGCCCGTCTTCTGCTTTCATGTACCCATGTCGGAGAGTCTCGGGGGACTACCGTCTGTCTTGACGGCCTATTTCAGCGCCATCAACGCGGGCGACATATCTGGCGCTGTCGAGTTCGTGAGCCCGGATGCGACGGTCAGCATCCGTGACGCCGGCTATGGCGGCTTCGAAGGCTCGGGTCGCGGGGCGTTCGAAGCATGGTTGGCCGAGGCGATGACGACAGGCCGCGTGACGGTTGTTCCGTTGGCTTCCGAGCGCAGCAACGACAACGTGCGCGTCGAACTGGCGGTGAGTGTGTTCCGGCCAGCGTATGGCGCAGTAACGATGCTTCAGCAGATCGACTACACGATCGACCACGACTGGATCACCGCGGCGAGTGGGCCCGGGATTCGGCACGTGCGCTGGCCCGCAGCGACGACTCAGACTCTGGACGACGACTCGCCTCGCGACGAGTGACAGCCAGCACCTTCGAGTCACTCCCCGGAGGGTTCGCCCCAGACGCGGCGGCTGAGGGCGGAGATGTCGCGGTCGAGGTGGTCGATGCGGGTGGCCATCGCGTCGAACCGGGCGTTCATCTCGCCGCGAATCCCATCGAAGCGACCGTTCATCTCGCCGCGCAGTCCGGTCATCTCTCCGCGGAGCCCATTGACGGATGCCGTAACGGTGCGCATCAGCAGTGTGGTCATGATTGTCATGCCGCCGAGCATGATCGTGGTGAACACTCCGATGAGCGCCCAGCTCTGCGGTTCGGTCATGACGGTCACCCTCTCAGTGTGCGGCACTTTCGCCCAGGATGCCAGGACGAACCGTCTAGGCGGTGGCGTGGGTCACAGTCGTGCACAGTCGGGCCCCGCGGTGTGCTGTGGAGGAATCTGATCTAAGGGCGTCCCATGCCGTAGTAGGTCCAGCCGGCGGCGCGCCAGGCGTCGGCATCCAGGCAGTTGCGTCCGTCGACGATCACGCGTCCCTCGGTGAGGGTCGACACGTGCTCGGGTGGCATCTGCCGGCGGTACTCGTCCCACTCGGTCACGACAACGACCGCGTCTGACGACCGCAGGGCCTCGTCGCGATCGGCGACGTAGTTGAGCTGCGGATGCTTCGCTTGAGCGTTCGCGATCGCCTCAGGGTCGGTGACCGTGACCCACGCGCCAAGCCCGTGCAGGCGCACGGCGACGTCGAGGGCGGGGGAGTCGCGGATGTCGTCACTGTGCGGCTTGAACGCGGCGCCGAGCACGGTGACGTTTCTCTTGAAGACCGATCCGCCGAGCCCGTCGACCACAAGCTGCACGGCGCGGTCGCGGCGGCGCATGTTGATCTCGTCGATCTGACGCAGGAACGCGATCGATTCCCCGCGGCCGAGCTCTTCGGCGCGGGCCGAGAACGCACGGATGTCTTTGGGGAGGCATCCGCCACCGAAACCGATTCCGGCGCCGAGGAACTTGCGACCGATGCGAGCATCGTGCCCGATCGCGTCGGCGAGCTGGGTGACATCGGCTCCGACGACCTCGGCGATCTCGGCCATAGCGTTGATGAACGAGATTTTGGTCGCCAGGAACGCGTTCGCTGACACCTTGACGAGCTCAGCGGTGGCAAGGTCGGTGACGATGAAAGGCGTTCCCTTCGCCACCGGCGGCGCGTAGACCTCTTTCAGGATGTCGACCGCGGCGGCTCCGGCATCCGTCGAGGGAACGCCGACGACCAACCGGTCGGGGTCGATGGTGTCTTGGACGGCCCACCCCTCGCGCAGGAACTCGGGGTTCCACACGAGCGTCGCACCCGTGGCCTCGACGCGCGGGGTAAGGTCAGCCGCCGTCCCGACCGGAACCGTGGACTTGCCCGCCACGATGTCGCCCTCAGAGAGGTAGGGGAGCAGCCCATCGACGGCGGCGTTCACGTAGGTGAGGTCGGCGCCGTATCCGTCCTTCTGCTGCGGCGTGCCGACGCCCACGAAGTGCACCTTCGCGCCCTTCGCTTCCGCCATATCGGTCGTGAACCGCAGGCGACCGGATGCGACTCCTTCTGCGAGGATCTCGGGCAGCCCCGGCTCGAAGAACGGCGCTTCACCCTTCGAGAGCGCGTCGATCTTGCGCTGGTCGACGTCGATGCCGACGACCTCGTGGCCGATCGAGGCCATGGCTGCCGCGTGGACGGCTCCGAGGTATCCGCATCCGATGACAGAAAGGCGCATGAGTTCTCCGATAGAGGGTGGGGGCAGGAGGTCGATCGAGGCTTAGTGAGCAGTCTCGCCGGGTGCGAGTGCTGCCTTGGCGGTCTTGAGCAGGATCGTCAGGTCGCCGACGAGCGTCCAGTTCTCGACGTATGAGAGGTCGAGGCGGACGGTCTCGTCCCACGAGAGCGATGACCGGCCGCTGACCTGCCAGAGGCCGGTGATCCCCGGCTTCATCAGGAAGCGGCGGTGTACGTGCTCGGCATACTGCTCGACTTCGCGCGGAAGCGGCGGACGAGGCCCAACGAGCGACATCGACCCGCCAATCACATTGAATAGCTGGGGCAGTTCGTCGAGGCTGTACTTGCGCATGAAGCGCCCGACGCGGGTCACGCGCGGGTCATTCTTCATCTTGAACAGCACCTCGTTGCCCGAGTCGCGCTGCTCTTGCAGTAGCTTCTCGAGGAGTTGCTCGGCGTTCGGCACCATCGAGCGGAACTTGATCATGCGGAACGTCTTGCCGTTGCGCCCGACTCGTTCTTGCTTGAAAAGAACAGGCCCGGTGGAGGTGAGCATGATCGCAATCGTCAGAATGATGAGGATCGGGCTGATCACGATAACGCCCGCTATCGACGCGACGAGATCGAACGTTCGCTTCGTAACGCGCTGGCCCATAGAGAACCGCGGCGTCTCTACGTGGATCAGGGGCAGGCCCGAAACCGGACGAATGTGGATGCGCGGACCGGCAATGTCGGCGATGCTCGGCGCGAGCACGAGATGCTGTCTGCCGGACTCGAGACCCCACGAGATCTGCTTGACCTTCGCGGGTGGAAGCTCGTCGGCGCTAGTCACGGCAACCGTATCGGCGCCCGTGACGAGCAGGGCGCGCTCAATCGACTCGACGTTGCCCATGACGGGAATGTCGGTACCGGGGATGACATCGGCGACCTTCCCGCTCGGGACACAAGCGCCAGCTACGCGGTAGCCCGCTCGAGGGTTGCGCTGGAGCTCATGAGCGATTTGCGCCACCGAGCTCTCGGAACCCACCAACAGCACTCGATGCATGTAGGAACCGTTGCGTCGCTTCGCGATCAGCCATTGCCGCCAGAGCCACCGCACGACGATGAGCGTGATGACGCCAAGAGGCAAGCTGATCAGCAGGAAGCCGCGCGCGATGTCGACCTTGAATAAGAACGCGAGGATCGCGATGACACCAAACAGGCGAATGCTCGAGTCGACGATGCGGATGTACTCCGCCGAACCCGCGCCGATGACGCGATGACTGCGCGAATCGGCAAGCGAAAGGGCCCAGAGCCAGACGGCGATAAGGATCGCGGATAAGGCCCAGTAGGAGATGGCGCTAAATCGGTGGTCCTCGATCAGGGAGATCTGCGCGTTGCCGGTGCCGAACCAGAAGATCTGCGTGCCGAACACAACCCACACGAGCACGACCGCATCGCTGATCCACAAACGTCGTGTGAATCGAGACTGCCACTGGGCGTCGGACCGCAACGCAGGAATGACGACCGACCCGGTCGAAGTGACGACCGGGTTCGCTCCAGAATCTGTATCAGTGGTCCCGCGCTGCTGCGTTGCAGTGGTGTTCTGCTGCACGTCAGAGATCACAGGGTCCCCTTCTCCCGTTGGATCCCGCCCGGGGCCGAAGATACCACTCCTGTGTTTCGTTCAGTTGTCGCCGCCGGTCCTGCGGCTGTCGACAGTACGGATGGGGGTGCCAGTCAGCGGTGGTTTCAAGTCATCGTCGCGGTACCCACTCGATTTAAAGAGCTGTGGTGTCGTCGTCGCGTCGCTGCACGAAGGGGACAGTTGAGGCCCCGTGGGCCAACGGCAGACGGTTCTTGGGCTTTGTGAGCGGAATATTGTGCGCCCGATTCGCGAAATCGGCGTCGCTGCGCTCTCGGCTACGACTGGTCTCACGCGCGTTGGATCTTGACCCGAACGCAGCATCCCACGCCGGAGTCCTCAACCTGGGACGCGCTCGTGCATCGCGGACGGCGCGGCCACGCCATCGGCGCGATCGACGGGAATGGCGCAGCTGCGACGTCAGCCCTCGACGTCTTGGCGATAGCTACCTTTCCCTTCAAAGCTCGGTATCGCGCCTGAGTCGCGATTACTCTCATGAACGGAAGCTCGATCAGGCTCCACCGTGTCCGTCCACCGCACGATCTTCACGCTCCGGCGGACGCAAGGACGGGGGTGCCCCTCGAACCCCGGTGAGGACCGCCGTGCGCGGTAACGCGATCAAGACGAGGCCGATTGCCCACGACAGGACCGCGACTACGACGAACCCGGGCATCGATCCAGAAGCCAGCCATCCGAAAGCGTCTGCGATCGGAACGTGCACGAACATCACGACCAGCGAGGCCATCGAAAGCCAGACAGCGATAGATGCGGTCCGCCCGCGCATCCAGCCAAATAGTGTGTTCGCGAGCAGCGTCAAGCCCCCCCCGACGAGGATAGAGGTTAGGACGCCGACGATCGGCACACCAAAGTGAAGCGACTTCACGTCGACGTAGCTCGTCGGGAATGAAATCACCAGCACGACCCCAAGCGTCATCATTGACGCGCCAATGATCCATGCATGCCGGCGCCTGTCGGTGGCGAGTCGAATGCTCCGTCCAGCGACGATGAAAACCACGACCGCGAGACCCTGCCCGATGCTGAGCGGGAGATACTGCATGGGACGTCCCGGCGAGTAGGCGGCGATTGCGAGCAGCCCGATTGCCAGCAGCCATTGCCATCCGAGGTGGAGGCGCGCGACCCAGTAATATGCCGCCACGGCGACGAACAACGCAGGGGCGAACCAGAATGCCCAGAACGGGGTCGTGAGGTAGGCCCCGCCCCAGACCTGCCGCAATGCCTGGCCGAACGTGAGTTCATCTTGCAGCGCCCGTGTCGACCAAGCGATGACGGCGATGATTGCGAACCATGAGACGTACGGGAGCAGCAGTGTGCGCGCGCGCACCGCGATCTCACTCCTGAAGCTTCTCGTCCCACTCCACAGATAGCCCGTGAGGATGAAGAACAGCGGGAGTTGCCATGTATAAATCCACTGCCGTGACTCCTGGGTAATCCAGATGTGTCCAGCAATGACCGCGAGCATGCCGATCACGCGGACGGCGTCGATCGCGGCTGAACGCTCCTTCATGGCCACGATCGTAGCGTTGCGATGTGTCATCAATTGCCATGACTAGGCGCGCACCATACGCGCCAGAGGTCCTGGACCGAGCCGAAGCGCTCTGACGAGCGTCTTGTCGTGTGTTGAGTGACCACAGCCATTCTGACCCGGTGCGCGCAGTGCCCGCGGAGTGGGTCACGTCAGTCCCGCGTGAGGATCGCACGCGGGACCCCACGCACCAACTTCTGCGAGAGTAGAGGATGGTAGCTGTCTTGGTCGACACTCGTAATCAGCCTTGAGAGCACCGTTCACGCCAGAGTCGCTCCGCTGTGTTCAGTACGTCGCGTTCAGCCGGTCGTTGCGTCGTCGTTTCCGGCTCGCCGGCGTGCCCTAAGGGCAGCCACTATGGCACCAGAAAGCAGTTCGTCGGCATTTGGGGCATGGTGGTCGAAGGTATGAGACGCCTGCTCTGCCAGGCCTCCTACGCGCGAGGCGACGGTTGGAACCCCAAGCTGCCCCGCGAGCGCGAGCACGCCGCTCTGGCTCGCGATCTCGTACGGACATACCACGACATCGCAGATGGAGACTAGGGAGACCAAACTCTCGAGCGGTAGGTAACTGTCGATCAGAACCACGGACTGAGAATTCGCGTCTGCGCTTTCATAGACTGCCTTCGCGGCACCTTTGTCTTCGCCTGCGTAGACGAGTGAGACCCGAGGCGAGATAGCTGCAGCAGATCTGAGAAGGAGCAAGGGGTTCTTGTCTAGACGCAGTTGCCCAATCATGGCAACGACTTCCTCGCCGTGGGGGCTGCAGACTGAAATCCAGTGTTGCCTGAGCGCCTGGTTCATTGGGGGCACATATTGCCAAAGTTGGCGCTTAACAACAGACCTTGCTCGCGCGAAACGCGGTAGCTCCGCGTCGACAAAAAACACACAGATATTTGCGATAAGCATCGCGAGGTTGAGTAAACGAGACTCCCCTGCTCTGCCTTCCCTGGAAAACGTATTGTGCGGGACGAAAGTCACACGATTACCGCCGAAACGCGCCAAACTGACTATTGCTGCGAAGAGCCCACCCCCGAAGAGCCCCTGGACTTCCCAATCCGCGCTTCGTGACCAGCTCAGGCGTGCAAGGTGGGGTAGCAGTCGAAATATTGACCACAGGAGATTAGCGAACGTTCGCTGCCGGGCAGAACCGACGCGTCGGTAGCGCATACAGTAGCAATACACGACATGATCGAAGTGCGGTGCCGTCTCGGCGTCACGCGCCGTGTGAATTACCGTGTGTGAGTAGTCTCTGTATACGCCGTTCTGCAGGCAGCCGAGAACGTGCTGGTATACGCCGCCGCGGCCACCGGGTTCAACTATATGCAGCGATCGCGTGCTGCTGGGTGTCATATCGAACTCCCCGGGTCGGGCGCTTGCCTCAACTTTCGAATCAGCAAGAACGCAGAGATGATGGAAGCAACAGCCTGGGAAGCGGTGGATATTACCGCAACCTCGATAGCGGTGAGCGGATGGGGGAGCGTCAGCATCGTGACTAGAGTCAGGCCTGCAATGATGAACTGAGGCACCCCACTTAGTCCGGGGCTCCCGAGGCCCGCGATGACGGCGGAGCTAGCGAGTATAAAGACCGAAAACACGGTACCCGCGAGCAGAACAATGGTCGTCGGCGCGGAGGCTGAAAAGGCGGACCCGAAAACAAGCGGCGTGACCCATGGAACAATGAGTGCGAGCAGCAGGGACCCCAAAAGGCCGAGCCCGCTGAACTCGAATACGTTGGCACGGATGTGGCGCCTTGTGTCCGGATTCGCCGCTGCTGGCAGAAGGTTTCTCGCCGCAACAAGGCCGATTATCAACGGAACCTCCGCAATAGTGGTAGACACTGCGTAGAGCCCCAACTCAGTCGATGTGGAAACGGATGGCATAATTGCTTGGTTTAAGCGAGCGCCAGATGAGGCGGCGATGCCGGCACCAGCCGATATCAGTGCGTATCGGTAGAACTCTGAAGCGCGCAATGGGCGCGTGCGGTTGACGCTGGCTGCCCGAATCGGGAAGAACAAGATCGAGCTCGCCAGCATCCCGGCGATGAGAGGTAATGCTGCGAACGCAACTGCTGATGTCGATCCCAGCCACCAGAGTGCAACGATCGCCAGCAGTCTAAACAAGGGGCCGAGAACTCTCTCGAGATCAAGCATTTTCCAAACACGATTTCCGTTCCACTCGGCTCGTCTAACTGCAATAAGGGCGCCCGGAATGATCGCGATCCAGACAGCGGACAGTGCAATGCGGCCAATCGAGAGGCCGTCGGAAACTGGCGTTGAATAGAAAACGAGGCCGATATAGGCGAGCGGCGCAAATACACTGACCCCGATGTAGGCGAAGCGCCTGATCGTGCCCTTAGTTGCGCCTGAGGCAGTGAAGTAGGCGACTGCCATGGGCACCCCAAGAGCGGCCACCGCGTCCATCACAGAGAGAGGCTGCGTTATCGCAGCAAGTTCGCCGCGACCTTCCACGCCGAGACTTCGAGCCAGTAGGGGCGCAGTAACGATTCCTATAGCCGGAGCGAGCGCGTACGCTGCGATGCTCCGTAGCGACGAGATGTTTATACGGCGAGGCACTTCAGCAGATCCCTGTACGCCTGGTCCCAGCTTCGCAAGTTGCGTACCTGATGAGACGCGTCCTCTAGAGGATCCCTCGCCAAGGCTTCTCGCAGACGCTTAGCTAGGCCATCAACGTCGCCCGGAGCGAAGTACTCGACCAAATCACCGCCGAGCTCTGGAATACCCCCGGTGCGAGAGGCGACAACGCGTCTTCCTGTGGCAAGCGCCTGAAGGACGACAAGGCCAGCAGGCTCGGCCCAGCGCGAGGGAACAGCAATCACCCGCGCGCTGCGCATCAAAGCCGGGACTTCGTGCGGCCGTACTGGACCGGTGAACTCAATAGTTGCGGGAGCTGCTGACGCCATGTCTCGAAGAGAACTCTCGTAGTCGGATAGCGGATCACCTCGGTAAAAGGTAGAGCCCCCGACGATTCGGACCGCCGCAATTGCGTCCACAGACTGAACCGCGGAGACGAGGTCATGTACGCCCTTTTCGGGGATGAGGCGGCCCACATATACAACATCGACTTCTGGGGGCTCATCCGCTAAGAAATAGGCGCCGACGTCAACGCCGTGATGAATCGTATCGTAAGTCACGCCTTTCACTTCGCCAAAACGCTCGACGAACTCGCGGCGTAAGAAGTCGGAAACAAAGAAAACGCCCCTGGCGCTTCTGAGGGCACGACGGATGAGCCACCTCGGCGACCGCCGAGCGACACTGTTATGCAAATACAAATACACGCGGGCCGAGGGATGTGCCTTGGCGAACGACTCCACAAGCCAGGGAAGATTGTGTAGGACGATCGCCGTGGAGTCGGTTTCTGCGTCAGTGGGTAGGGCCACCCTTCGGTAATTCAACTTGCCCAAGCCCGCAGCTGACAGGCCAATCGAGAGGAATGTATCTGCGTTGCGGCGAGAGGGGCGTCGGAGTATCTGCAGCGTCGGCACTAGGCCGAAATCTCTATCGACGCCTGAGACGACAAATCCGGTTCCTGAGGCTGAGAGGTGGCAGCGCAGTAAGTGCGACGCCACATGGAGTACGGCGGAGCCGTTCCGAGAACTAACCTCCTCGTCAGGTGCGACGACGTGCCAATGCGAAGTATGAGATTTCGGATAAGACATGGGTGACTCAGGACCTCCGCCATCCGCTCCGCAGCGGAGCGGCAAACACGTTTACGAGCAACTCCTGAAGAACGCCGACATTCTGTGCTAGTGCTCCAACAGGTTCTCGTGTCGACCGAGCGGTGAGCGCGGCCGCTACCAGCCGAATACTCGCGAAAATAACTCGTGCAAAGGAACGTGCGAATCCAGGGGATGGACACCCCTGCTCCCGAAAAGCGGCTGCAAGTCGGACATGGGAGCGGCCGAATGCCTTCTTCTGCACCCAAAGACCGCCGATGGTGTCACGCTGCCGATAGTGAACTACCGCAGACTCCACAAACTTGAGCGGGATCCCGGACAGTTGTGCCCGCCAAAAGAACTCCGTCTCATCTCCACCGCCGCGGTAATTGGTATTGAAACCACCCAAGAGCTCGAATACTGAACGCGCGAGCGCACAATTCGCGCCAGTGGGCCAAGGCAAGAAGCCAAGCGAGTCGTTGAGACCGAAGCTACCATCTTCGATGCTTCGTCCTGCATCGGTGGCGAGTGACTTCATCTGCAGGCCACCAGCAATCTCTGCTCCCTCTTGATATGCCTCCCAGTATGCAGCGACCCAGCCTTCAGCGACCGTATCGTCGTGGTCGCAGAGGAGGATCAGTCTTCCGGAGGAGCCGGATACGCCCGCGTTTCGTGCGTAGTTAATGCCTCGCTGAGCAGAGGCGTCCACTATCCGGAGCGGATGCTGCCATGCTTGTGATCGAACCGCGATCGTTGAACCGTCCGATGACCCGTTGTCGGCGACAACGATCTCAAACGATGCCGTTGTCTCCTGGCGATCGACGGCTGCGATCTGCTGAGCAAGCAGGGTGCCCCCGTTCAAGCAAGGGATAACTACAGAGACGTCAAAGCTGCTTGCAGGTACCGTCATGTCTCACGCACCCGGCGAATGAACGATAGCCATCGGCGAGCCATTTCTACGGATGTGAACTCAGCATCGAACACATCACGGTTGGCCCACCCCCACCTTGGATCTGCCCGAATTCTGTTGAGCGCCTCAATTATCCCTTCGGATAGACTGTCGGTATCGACCATGACGCTGTGGGGTAGTGCCTTTGCCTGGGCGATATTCCCCCCGACGGCGGTCAGAACGAGTGGCTTGCCGAGTGAAGCAACTTCCAGCGGGAGCAAGTCGAAGTACGCAATTCGATTAGGAACCACGACCACCGAGGCGCGTTGAATGTGCTCCCCCGGGTTCTCAGACCATCCAAGATCCACCACGCAGTTGTCAGACGCCTCGATCGGTCCGACGCCCAGCGACTCGAAACGCGCCGACACTCCCTCGTTCGAAATTTCCCTCGCCGCGGACAAATAAAGATCGTAGCCCTTGTGTGTGACGTAGCGTCCGACGAACAGTACAACCGGTTCCGGTGAATGCTGCGTATTGCTATGACCCATAGATGATAGGCCATCGACACCGGACGCGATGTAACTAACACGCTTCTGAGCTAGCTCGTTGCCGAATGAGGCAATGTACTCGCTCGAAGCCTCGACACAAGGAAATACCACCCAGTCGCTCATCGCGAACAGCAGTCTTTCTCCCTCGCGCAACTTGTCCACCATGGACGCATCAATGGTGTTCCCGCTCAACCTTTGCAGCATCAGATACTCATCTGCAGCAACCGAAGGACTGTGTGGCATGTAAATTGAGGTCCGGCGTAACCTTCTCGCCACGCGCATGCGACGGTTGCGCTGAAAGCCGTGGAAGACGACGACGTCACTTCTCAGTATGTGCCAAAGGAGCGAAAACTCCACGCCCAGTATGGCGCGCTGAACCTTTATCGCGAACTCAGAAAAGCGCCGATACTTGGGTACAGCCTCTGAGATAGAGGCGTTGTTTCTGAGGGTTTGTCTCTTTCCCCATGCGTGGAAGTGTGTGTCGTCGTCCGTCACGTCTTGGAGACCACTCAGAAGGTTATATACATATCCAGGAGGGCCGCCTCCGGGAGCAATCTTGTCACTAACCAATAGTACTCGAGTCATCCTGACCTCCTGGCTATGCGGGTGGTCTGCCTTGACAGGCCGGAATTTACTAGTCGGAGGAATCTGCCCACGAAGAGTCCAACCGTGACAATCAAGAGAAGCGTCATACCTTGATAGAAATCAAAGGCGTCGCCGCCCATAATGAAGCGGAGAAGAGTGTATGTGGCGATTGTCCCAACAACTCCACCGAATCGTGGCGAGAAGACAGCGCGGAAAGTGAATCCGCCAACCATGAACAGAAGGATTGCTCCCAAAAGGCTTCCGGAGATAACAAGCGCATATCCGGGGCCGGAAAGAAACATGCCAGCAGTGCCGAAATTGAGCAGGGCACTGCTGATCTCGTTGCTTAGAAAATCAGGCTTCCCCGGATAGATCTGGCGTGGAATCAAAGTTAGAAAAGCCTTGAGTGGGTCCAAGATCGATGGATGAAATGGCGCGGCATCGAGTACCTGTACGAACATCAATCCGTCAAGAGACTCTATTCCTGAACTCGTCAAGGCGACGTACGGATTGCTGAGACTGAGTAAAGTTGAGTCGATAAGGCTTTCGGGGAGCCCGGCTCTGATGCTCCCGCGCCAGCGGGAAATACCGCCTGCAACCCCGAGGAGAAGATAGAGCGAAAGCGATATCGCCAGCAAGCTTAGTGCAGGACTCCGTGATCGCCCCAGCGCCTTTACGCCTCGTGGGATGAACGCAATTGCGATGAGTAGAAGCGGGCTTCGAACCCCGGAGACGACCAAGAGAAGCGCGGCGGCAATGGATATGAACGCGAGGGACTTGGAGCCCCAATGTCGGAAAACTACACCAACCGACACCGCAACCGGAAGGCACCACCACGCTAAGACTGCTAGGCCATCGCCCGAATCATTGCCTCGTGTTACAAACTCGACGTCGATGTTCCTCGTGAACATGCCCGGTAACGTGACGGCGATACCTATCGCCATGAGCACAAAGTAAGCGTCCCGCCATTCCCTTGAATTAAAGAGAGGTTGATGCTGTCGTACCTGCGGCCGGCGTGCCAAGTATTCGCCAAACTGTAGTGCAATCAAGCATGAGCCGAACAGAGTCATGCTTGATATCAGTACCGCGGGAGTTGCGATAAGAGATCCGAGAAGTCGCTCGACAGTAGCTGTGCGTGTTCGCCAAATCAACGAAGCCGCCGGCAGTGCAACTGCCACGACACCGAGCGCGCTCATAATAAGCGTCGCCTGGTAGCTTGGTGGTTTGCCGTTTGACCAGTTCTTGACCGCGTCGGCTAAACTCCAGCTGACGACGGCAACGCAATATATAGTGAATATTGACCATGCAGTCACCAAATCTGCATTGGGCTGGATTATGGCGCTCGACGATGCGCCAAGGATCAGTAGGGCAGAAAATAACACCGCAAGTGAGGTCGCGGTGATGGGCGATATGTTCGCCCACCTTCCCTCCAGCGTTCTGGAGCTCCTGGTTCGTATCGTTTCCGCGCGCATGGGCTACTCGCTCGTAATCAATGCGGCGACATCTAGCGAATAGTCGGCGAGACTCTTCTCTTGAGTCAGCTCCTTAGGCAGACGAGAGAATCGGCCTTCATCTTGCGCTCTCGCTGCTACACTCGCCAACGCGGTCGCCAGGGCTGCGGGTGTTGCGCTAGCGAAGTGCACCACCCCTCCGAGGGCTTCAGGGATCGGCGTTCCGGCGGTACACACAATCCGTAGTCCCGCTGATGCTGCTTCTAGAATGCTGAGAGGCGCCCCTTCTGACCTCAGGGAAGGAAGCGCGAATACGTCTGCTGCGCTTAGAAGGTTCCCCAGATCATCCCGTGGAACTGCGCCCACGAAATGGACCCGTCCCGCGAGCGTCCGGTCGGCGGCAAGTGTCCTCAGCCGAGACTCGTCGGGTCCGGTCCCAACTATTAGGGCGTGCATTGAGATGCAGGCCGGCTGTCTCAGTGCTTCGAGGAGGAGCGCCACTCCCTTTTGCCGGTGTAGCCGCGACGTGGTAACAACTACCGTCGCTGTGGGCGCGATCTGAGCCGCGTTGCGGGCCTTCACGCGTTCGCCATGTGAAAAGCTGAAGGCGCTCGGTTCGACACCGTTGTGAACAACTTTGAGCTTCGAAGCAGGTACAGAGATCGCCGGATGGGTGAGCTGAGAAGCAACTCCGTCTCCTACGGCCCATACTCGGTCGAACTGGCGATACGCTACTCGATCGCGCAGTATGCGAACCGCGTTGAGGGGAATCTTGGACAGTTCGCGCAGTGTTGCTGTCCGTAGGGAGCTGCGGACCTCCTCGAGAGCAGCGCCATGGGATTGAGCAGCGCTAGGCGCGCGACCACGGAGCCTCCGTGCCACTCCTGCGCCAGCTACGCTGATGCTCACTACTAGATGCGGATCCCAGTCGACCCAAGGCCCCTTGCTTGCGGTGCGAACCCACCAGCTGAATGAGTATCGACCCTCTCGCCCGCCCGGAAGCTCCCAGACCTCTTCAAAGATGTCGAGCCTTGCGGGGTCGCCGCCGCTCGTCGTCACTAGCGCGAGCTTGTACCCGATCGAAACCAAATGCGCCGACAGTGCGGTTAGCGATGCCTCCATCCCGCCCCGCTCGGCGTGCGATTCGGTGGACCGACTCACGAGAAGGATCCTGCGGCGACTATTCATCGCTCGACCAATCGAGGAGCTCTTGACACTGGTGAATTCTGTACTCCCAAGAATGCTTGTGTAGGTTCATGCCTTGCGTTGATGGAGGCGCGGTTTCCGCCTTCGCGATCTCCTCGCTCACTGCCTGCACAAAACCAAGATCGTCGATGATTCTGAGCGCCGGAACATCGCCTGATGCCAGGCTCGGGAGAGGTGTCGCAACCACGCGAAGTCCCGCTGCGATGTACTCATAGACTTTCATGGGAAATACGCCGTCTGTATACGAATTCAGTCTATACGGTATTAGTCCCACAAGCGCCGTTCCGGCAACAGTCGCAAGTTCATCCTGCGAGAGAACCCCGAGGTATTCGACGTTCTTCTCCTGGAGCAACCGATCGACTTCAGACCGGCCGCGGGAGCCATCGATGCCAATGGGGCCCGCAATTTTCACGCGGATACCCGCGCGAGAAACGTCTATTAAAGATTGAAAGTCAACCTTCTCGGGGGTGAGATTGCCGGCGAAGAGACAGACTCGCTCGCGTACGTCTGATCTATGAGCGATGTATTTGCTGATATCGGCCACATTTTCCCATAGAAGAACATCGCGATTGTCTACTCGCCGTAAGTGCTCGTACACCCCGTAACTGCTGGCAATAACGTGAGTTGCCGACGCGACGAGCTCTCTCTCTGCCGCCAGAATCAATTCAGTGTCGACACCGGCTACGCGATGAAGAAGATCGACTGAATGATAGACGACGATTTTTGCTGAGTCTTCAATCCCGTAAGTCAGAGGCGAAAATGACCAGAGGTCGTATTCGCGGCCCTTAAGGGCGCGCTGTAATGCTCGGTTTAGAAGGCTTCGGTTAAGCGCGCGGAACAAACGGTTTCGGTGAAATGGGACGATCTTGGGGGAGATTACAGTCATGCGCGAAGGTATCGCTCGATAGCCGCCAGGGGAAGCTCTTGATCCAACGAGTCGTCGCCAAACTCGCGCCAAGTCCGCACCAGAAGCCGTCGGGCGTCGAAGCCCGAGCGATTCAACATACAACACCTCGCGTTCATCGGCGAGCCGCACTGAGATGTGCTGTTTGTTCGTCCAAACTGGAGCTGCGAAGTCTGCGGTTGAGAGCACGACTAGTGGACGGTGCGCAGTATCCAATCCGTCACCTCCGCTTCGAATCGAGTAGTCGAGAAGGTGTCGGCTCGAGACACGGCATTCTCTGTGCGTATCCGACTTACTCGAGCCAATGCGTCTACTGCGTCGCTTCCTGAAAACACGCTCGTGTGGATGCCAGATACCTCATGCACTACTGATTCCGCGGCGCCGCCCGAGTCCGCTACCACTACCCGGGCACCTGCGGCCATAGCTTCTACAGGCATGATTCCGAAATCTTCAATTGCCGGGAAAACATACGCCTCTGCGCTCCTGTAGAGCTCGTAGAGAAGCCGGTCGCTAGGATGCCGAACGTGCGTCATCGTTACACCTTGATCGGCAGCGTACGTTTCAAGGCGTTCCAGGTCAGGGCCGTCGCCCGCAAGTACGACCGGCAACTTGACAGCCTTGCCGAAGCGAATGACCTCATCTAGTGCCTTATATCTCACGAACCTCGACGCGCCAAGTATGAAGTTCGGTGGCAACCGCCGCCGGACTTCCTCCTCTTCAAAGTTCAGGGGGTTTCTTAGCGCTGCGCGCACGCCGTCAGTGTCAACAGGAGGAAAGATGACCTCCGACTCACGCCCCCAAGAGCGCCGGATGCGCTCGGAGACGTACTTGCTGTTCGCTGCGAGGGCGGCGATGCCCTGGGCTCTCTTGCGATCGACTTGACGAAACGGCATCCCAACGAGCTTTGCGGGTAAGCCACTCCCTCTGGGGTCCAACTCCGGATTCCATAGGTAGCGAGCCGGGGTGTGGACGTACGCAAGCCGCGGTACGTGGGGGAGCGATGAAGCGAACCCGTGATGAGCAAAAAGATGAGTGCTCGATAGCACGAAATGCGGGTCCGCGAAACGCGGGTCGACTTTCATCCGCGACCAGACGGTCGGCATGAGCGGTAGCGCCTGCGCCTTGTGCCCACGAAGTGGCGATCCTGCTATGACGGACTCGACGACTCGGTCACGTGGATATCGATCGCTGGCTTGCGACCACAGTGTGTAAATCGGCGCCGACGGCAGCACGCGAGATATCGAATCGAGGACCTTCTCCGCGCCGCCGTAGCGTTCAATCCAGTCGTGCGTAATAATCGCCGGTGGAAGTTGAGCGCTACGGACGGGCGACTCGGAGCCTAGCCGGTTGTCTTCGGTCATTGGCACTCGTTGTTCCACATCGTCAGGGCGGACCCGATCGCCATATGCATGTCGAGATACTGATAGGTTCCCAGGCGCCCACCGAAGTGCACGCCCGCTTCGCCCTTCTGGAGGTCGCGGTACGTCAATAGACCTGCCCGGTCCTCGGGCGTATTTACCGGATAGTAGGGCTCGTCGGCGCGGGTCGCGAACCGTGAGAACTCTCGCATGATGACGGTGCGGTCGGTTGGATAGCGGTCCGCCCGTTCAGGGTGGAAGTGCTTGAACTCGTGGATGCGGGTAAATGGGACGTCTGCATCGGCGTAATTCATAACGGCTGTGCCCTGGAAGTCCTGAACTTCAAGAATCTGTTCCTCGAAATCCAGCGTGCGCCACGAAAGCTCCCCCGCTGAGTAGTCGAAGTAGCGGTCGACCGGGCCGGTATAGACGATCGGAACCTGTCCGACGGTGGCTGCTTTGTTCAAGGGCTGGGACGCGTCGAAGAAATCGGTGTCGAGCTTCACCTCGATGTTCGGATGATCAGCCATCCTCTCAAGCCACGCAGTGTAGCCGTCGACGGGTAGCCCCTCCCATGTGTCGTTGAAGTACCGGTTGTCGTAGGTGTACCGTACGGGTAAACGACTGATGACCTCGGCTGGGAGCTCGGTCGGGTCTGTCTGCCACTGCTTGGCGGTGTAGTCGCGAATGAATGCCTCGTACAGTGGCCGGCCGATCAGGCCGATCGCGCGCTCTTCGAGGTTGCGAGCGATCTTGACGTCGAATTCGCCTGTCTGTGCGGTGATCAGGGCCCGTGCTTCTCCAGGTGAGTACGCGGCGCCGAAGAATTGATTGATCGTGCCGAGATTGATCGGCAGCGGGTACACGACTCCGTTGTGATTCGTGTACACGCGGTGCACGTATGACGTGAACGCGGTGAAGCGGTTCACGTACTCCCACACGGTCGCGTTAGAGGTGTGGAATAGGTGCGCACCATACCGATGCACCTCGATCCCTGTGGACGGCTCCGCCTCGCTGAAAGCGTTCCCGCCGATATGGGAACGACGATCGATTACCGTCACTTCGCGTCCCGCAGCTGCGGCCCGCTCCGCGATCGTGAGACCAAAGAACCCCGAGCCTACGACGAGCAGGTCCATCTTCATCTCCAAGCGGTTCGGCACACATGTTCACGCCGTCGTGCTCGAACTAATCTAGGTGCGCTGGGTTACGGCAGCGTTAATCGCCCGGTTCTAGCGGGACTTCTTCTTGTCGGAGTGCCCATACCCGTATCCGTACCCATAGCCATACCCGTATCCGTAGCCGTACATGTAGGCATCGGGTCCCTTGGTGGGCGCCATCGTCATCACGAGTCCCGCGACCTTCGATCCGACTGTTTCCAGAGCATCGAGCGCACCGCCCAGCTGGTGTGTGTTGGTGCGGCCAGCAGCGGTGACGACGATCGCGCCCGCAGTGAGGCGCGACAGAACCGCGGCATCCGTGACCGGAAGAAGCGGCGGGGCGTCGCAGATCACGACATCGAAGGTGTTGACGAAGTCGTCGAGGAGCGCCTTCATCTGCGACGATCCGAGGAGTTCGGACGGGTTCGGCGGGACCTTGCCCGCGGGAAGCACATATAGAGGACGGCGGCCCCAGGGGAGCATCACGTCGGTGACCTTGGCGCGCCCGATCAAGACATCCGTGAGTCCGACTGCACCCTCGATGCCGAGGTAGTCGGCGACCTTCGGCTTGCGCAAGTCGGTGTCGATAAGGGCCACACGCTTGCCGGCATCCGCGAGCGCGATCGCCAGGTTGACCGCCGTCGTCGACTTGCCCTCGCTGGGAATGCTCGAGGTGATGACGAAGCTCGTGCCGCCGTCCATCTCGATGAACTGCAGGTTCGTGCGCAGGGCGCGGAACGACTCAGCGCGCTGGTTCGTCGGGTCGGCCTCGAGGATGATCGGGCGCTCCGCTGCCTTCGGGTCGAACGGAATGACACCGATCATCGGGCGGTCGGTCAGCTGCGCGACATCGCGCGGCGTGCGCACCTTGGTGTCGAGCACGGTGCGCAGGATGGCGAAGGCGATGCCCAGTGCCAGGCCGATGAGGCCACCGAGTGCCAGGTTCAGCGGCACGTTCGGGCTCACCGGCACGGTGGTGGGAAGAGCCGGGCGGATCACCGACAGACGCACGGGGCTCGCGCTGACGCTTGCCGTCGTCTCGATCTCTTCCACGGCATCGGACAGGCTCGCCGCGGTGGCATTCGCGATATCCGCTGCTAGCTGCGGGTCGGCATCCTGCACTGACACGTTGATGATCGCGGAGTTGAGCGGCGACGACACGGAGATCTGGCCCGCGAGCTGTCTCGCGGTCGTGTCGAGACCGAGCTCGTCGATCACTGGGTTGAGGACGACGGGGGTGGTCGCGACCAACACGTACGACGGAACCCGGTCGAGGGAGAAGTTGGCGCCCTGGTTCAGGTCCTGGATTGTTCCCGACCCTGTCTGCGTCGAAACGAACACCGAGCTTTGGGATTCGTACAGCGGCGTGCGCGTCAGGGAATACGCGGCGGCGGCACCGACACCGACGAGCGTCAGCGCAAGGATGATGAGCCAGTTCTTGCGCAGGATGTGCAGGTAGTCGCGGAGCTCCATGGTGCCTCTCGGTTGGGGATCCTCGAACTATCCTCACACACCCGGTATTTCGCGCTGGTATCCGGTTGGTATCCGGTTGGGGCGGCGAGGGTGCGTTTCGTCTCGCTTCGTTCGCTCAACGACCGGATGAGGCAGCTCGCTCAACGAGCGGGATGAGAGTCAGAGGGCAGACGGGATGTCGGTCTGCGCGAAGTCGTCGCCCTTGAACAGCAGCGGTGCGCCCAGGCTGCGTGCGAGCGCGTACGAGTAGCAGTCGCCCATGTTCAGTGATGCGGCGTGGCGACCCTTGCCGAAGCGCCGCCACGCTGCCGTTGCGATCGATGCCTGAGCAGTGTCGAAGGGTGCGACTGTGACGCGAGCGCGAGAGATGAGGGCTTCGAGATCCTGGGTAGCTGCTGGCCCCTGGCGCGCTTCGGCCACGATCATCGCTTCCACGAGGGTGGCAGCGCTCACGCGCAGATCGCCGACGTTCTCGGCGATCACCCGGGCGAAATGCGATGCATCCTCTTCGCCAAGGACGATGGCCAGCAACGCCGACGTGTCGAGTGCGATCGTCATCGGGGCAGGCCGTGCTCGTCGTAGCCGAGGATTTCGTCGGCCGGCCGCGGATCCAGGGTTGCCCGATCGCGCCCTCGGGAGATGATCGCCTCGAGGTCGGCCTGCACGTCAGGTGCCGTGGCCTGCGCCTTGACGCGGTCAAGGCGCTCTGCGAAGGCCCGTCGCGCGGCAACCGTGATGCTCTCGCCCGTTGCGTCAGCGAGAGCGCGCGCGAGGCGATCCGCCTCGGGGTCTTTTATGTTGAGGACCATGGCGGGATTCTACCTCTTGAGGAAGAAAGGGAGATGATTAGGCGGAAAGATGCGCATGCTACAGTATGAGCATGAAGACCGAACGCCTGCAGGTGCTCATCGAGACGGAGCAGCGCGAACGGCTTGAGCGGGTCGCCGCTCGCCGTGGAGTGTCGGTTGCCTCGCTCGTCCGTCGAGCGATCGATGTCGCCTACCCCTCGGGCCTCGAGCAGAAGGCCGCGATTGCTGCCGGCATCCTCGCTGCGGAACCGATGGACGTTCCCGATCCCGACGACTTACGCGCTGAACTCGACGTCATTCGCGGTCGCGCATGATCCTGCTTGACACGACGGTGCTCGTCTATGCGGTCGGGTCCGAGCATCCGTTGCGGGAACCGTGCCGTGCACTGGTCTCGGCGATCGGTGACGGGCGGATTGCGGCGACCACCACCGTCGAGGTGCTGCAGGAGTTCACTCACGTCCGCGCGCGGCGGCGCGGGCGTGACGACGCCGCGGATCTCACCTCCCGGTTCGCGGCGCTGCTGTCTCCACTCATCACGGTCGACGGGGCCGACCTCGCTGCCGGACTTGACCTGTACCGCACCCACGATGCAGTCGGGGCCTTCGACGCCGTACTCGCGTCGGTCGCAATGCGTCGTGATGGCATGCAGGGGTTGGTTTCGGCCGACCGCGCCTTCGCCACCGTCGGCGGACTCACGCACTACGACCCGGCATCGGCTGGGTTCCTCGCCGCGCTCGGCATCGGCTGAGTCATCCGTAAGGATCGACATTTGCTGCCGTTCCTCCCCAGGGCGCGGCAACGACCTGACCTGCGCGCGTGGGCAGATCGCACACCTCGAGTGCTCTTGCGTGCGTACGGTTCTGGATATGTGCGCTGATCCAGCGGACACTGGAGAACATGGAGGTCGTCGTGGGGATGGACACACTTGCCGTGCTCGCTGCGCTCGCGGTTGGCATCGTCGGGCTCGCGACGACGGTGACGGCGTCTGCGCGACGAACCCGCACCGAGCTGAAGACCGAGTTCGCGACGGAGGTGTCCCGCCTCGACGACCGACTCTCACGGTTGGACGACCGTGTTTCGCGGCTGGACGACCGTGTCTACGCGCTCGCGGCGGGCCTCGCACCGCGCCTGGCGCCCGCACGCGAGGCTCCGAGCGACGAGTAATCGGCGCCCGTCGCTCCTATCAAGCGGATCAACGTGCCGTCATCTCGAAGACTCGCGACCGGGCTGCGCGATACGGATCGCGAGAGCGGCAGCAGCATCGGCTTGCCTGTCGTCATAGGTGATGACCGCGCGAAGATCATCACCGAGCTCGAGAGCGGATGCAAGATGTACGGCATCCGATGACCGCAGTGCAACCGGTTCGAGGGTCGCGGCGCGCTCGAAGATCGCGGTGCTCAGCTGAAGCACCGTCAGCGACTCCAGCACCTCCCGCGCACGCACCATGCGGTCTGGTGCGTTGCGGCGCACAGCGCGCAGCAGTTCCGTGCGGCGGAGGTCACTTGTCACGGGCTCGCGATCCGACGCCTGAAGCCAACTCAGCAATGCGGCCGACTCGTTCTCGGCGACCACGAGCTTGACCACCGCCGAGGTGTCGAGGTCGCACGCCATCTCAGAATCGCTCTTCGTCGCGCATGGCCGCCAGGTCCGCCGACAACGGATCGCTGGGTGTGACGGCGGCGCGGATCACCCGAGCTACCTCTTCTACGGCTGGCAGCAGCTGGCTCATCGAGGTCTCGTAGGTGTCCCAGCCGCGGCCGGCCGGATCAAGGACGTCGTCCTCTGCTGGATCGCCCGGAGCGTCGACCGTGCCGCGCACGGTGAGCACGCGCGCGAGGGCAGCCTGGAACCGCGCGCGCGGTTCGTCGCCGGCATCCGTCGCGGCCTCGTGGATCTCGGCATCGGTCACGTGCCGTGACAGGCGAGCGAACTCGAGGATCGTGAACGCCTTGCGCAGCAGCGACGGATCGAGTTCGACGACGGCCTTGCGGTGCGCGCGGGTCATCGCCAGCACCAGGTCGCGACCTGCGAGCACCGGCTCGGTGAGGCGCTTGGCCTGATGGGCCTCGATCTCTGCCGCCGGGATGCCGAGCTCAGCCGCGATCTCGCACGCCTGCTCGGTCATCGCCTCACCCGGACGCGGCTGGGTTCCGGCGCTCGCCACCTCGACCGGGAGATCGGCCAGGAGGAGACGCAGGTACAGCTCCGATAGGGGGGAGCGGACGATGTTGCCGGTGCAGACGGTGATGATCTCGATCGGCATGAATCGAGGGTACCTGGGGGCGTTTCGGGAGGGTCGCTCGTTCACCGAGCGGGAGGGACGAGCCGGGCGGCCTGGACGAGTCGCTCGGCTGCGCGCCGCAGCTCGGCCAGCCGTTGGGCCGACACGGCGGCACCGCCGTAGCCAGCCTCGGTCTTTCGACTGAGCAGCCTCTGCAGCGATGCGACGAGACTCGGATCCGCGCGCCGGAGCACACCCAACGCGTCAGCATGATTCTCGCCGATCGAGTGCTCGCCGAGCTTCGATGCGCAGATCGCATCTGAAGCGGCGATTCCAGCCAGGATGTAGAGGCTGGCCATGCTGTTCGGATCGCCTCCGAGCTCGCTCAGGTCTTCGGCGCTCTGCCAGAAGTCGATCGCTCGGGCACGCCGGAGAGCGGCATCCTGGGCGTTTGCCCTGACGGTGCGGGACGACCGTGGTGTCACGTCATTGCCTCCTTGCGGAGCTGTCGGCGCAGCCAGGTCGTGCTGCCCGCGAAGACAAGTCCGTCGTTCACAACGGCCCGCAGGAGAGGGGCGTGGGCTTCAGAGCGAAGGTCATCCACCTCGAGATCGAGGATGCGCGCGTCGTTGCCCGTCATCGCCGTGACGCGACGGGTCAGGCCTGCAACGTCCGAGATCCATTGGTCTGACGCGCCTCGCGGAGAGACCAACAGGATGTCGATATCGCTGTCTTCACGCATCTCCGCCCGCGCAGCGGAACCGAACACCGCGCCGAAATCTGGCGGCGACGCCCATCGCGACACCTGCTCGGTCATTCTGCCCAGGAGTGCGGCGGTCGGACGCGCGATGGCGCGAAGTTCGCTCGCGAAGAGGTGCTCGTCGTTCAGAGCGTAGGTGCGCACACGACCGACGTCGCGTGCGACGACGGTGCCGTGAGCCACAAGACGCTCGGCAGCGTTGCGGATCCCGTTCAGCGATCTGGTCGGGATCAACTCGGCAAGGCGCGATGCAGTGTGCTCGGTGTGGGTCGACGCGAGCACGCCCAACACATCCCCATCCACGGTCGGGGTGATCGCGGCGAACGGTCGCTGCAGCTGCATATCACTATTGTGACTGAAAAGTCACTATTCTGCACGTGAAGTCAGAATTGTGATGCAACGATTCCGCCTACTCAGCGACCGGGGACAAGGCTTGGGCTTGGGGTGCTTCACTCGAGGCTCGCCGCTCTCTGATGCCATTTCGGGAATCGACTACGTCGTGATTCCCGAAATAGCATCACGCCGGGTATGATGTTGCAACGGGAATCATCGGCGTCAGGGGGACGTCCCATGCGAGTGCTCATCGACGACCCGAGTGACCTCGGGCGGGTCATCCGTCGCATCCGAGAACAGCACGGATGGTCGCAACGCCGACTCGCCGCCGCTCTCGGGGTCGGCCAACGCTACGTCCACGAACTCGAAACCGGGCGCGCAAAGAGGTTCGACACTCACTACTTGCAGGTGCTCGCCGCGCTGGGCGTTCGACTGGTCGCCGAGGTCGACGATCCTGATCCCACGGCATCCGAATCATGACCGACGCGCTGCCCGTGCGGCTCTATGACACGAACATCGGAACGCTCGAACGCACGGCGCGAGGCGGGGCAGTCCTGCGCTGGTCGCGCGAGGCGATCGACCGGTGGGGCGAGAACTCCCGGGTTCTCAGTGCCGGCCTGCGCGTCGGAGTGGACGACGAGCAAGCCTCCGAAGCGTTCTTTGGGGGGCTGCTTCCCGAGGGCGAGCACATCGCCCGGCTCGCGCGGGAGGTTAAGGTCGACCGTGGCGATGTCGTGGGTCTGCTGGCGGAGGTCGGCGCCGACCTCGCTGGGGCATTGCGAGTTGGTCACCTCGAGGCTCAGCAGCGCGACCCCGAGAAGCTCGACATTGACACCGTCGGGGCGCTCCTTGATCGTGCGAGCGGCTTCCTCATCGGCGGGGGAGGATCCGCCCTCCCGGGCTTTCAGCGCAAGCTCATGCTCACGCGCCGTGACGGATCGTGGTGGCGGGGGAACGGTGTCATCCCCTCGACCCACATCCTCAAGCCCGTCGCGGCGGAGTATGCGGCATCCGTCGAGAGCGAGAACTACACGCTGCAGGTCGCGCGACGCGCAGGGCTTCTCGCCTTCGAAACGTGGACCGAAACCATGGCGGGCCACCCCGTGCTCGTCGTCGAACGCTACGACCGCATCGCCGACGGTGACACTGTGCGCCGCATCCATCAAGAGGATGCCGCGCAAGCGCTGCGCCTGCCCTGGGGTGGCAACGACAAGTTCGAGCAGAACAACCTCAGCGCCACTCTGCGCGGCATCGCGGGTCTTCTCGATATCGGGCGCACCGTCTTCGAGACGCCGTACGCCGACCGGCTACGCCTCGCGCGATACGCAGCGTTCACTGTCGCCGTCGGCAACACGGACGCCCACGCCAAGAACTTCTCTCTGCTGCACGACGAGCGGGGCAGAGTCACGCTGGCGCCGATCTATGACGCTGCACCGCTCGCTCTGGCCTACGACGCGACGGATGCCCTCGCGTTGCGGATCAACGGGGTGACACGTCTTCCCGATGTCACGGCTGATGACCTGGTCGCCGAGGCGACGAGTTGGGGTGTGCCGGGTGGTGAGGCCCGGACGGCGATCGATGAGACGCTCGCCGCGATCGTCGAAGCAACACGCGAGGTGCACGCGCACCCCGCGATCGAGGCGCACGTACCCGGCTACATCCGCGGGCAGGCCGAGAACCTGCTCGCGGGACGACCCGCACGGATCTCGTCGACTATTCCGCTCTCGTTGCGCGAACGCATCGGGAGCCCCCAGGACCGGGGCGCGTGAGGGCTGCAGTGGTGCTCGCTCAGCGAACGAGGGAGGCCTCGCGGACGCGATCGGCGAACGCCACTGCGGCATCCAGCGCCGGGATCATCTCCGCCACCGCTCGGGCGTAGTGCGCACGACGCCGCGACAGCTCGGGGTCGAACACGTCATCCACCGCCGGGTCACCCGGCGGATCCATCGTGCCCCGCACCTCGCGCACGAGGTCGGTTGCGGCGCGAACCCGCGCAGTCGGGTCGTCGCCCGCACGATCCACTGCCCGCTGGAGGGCCTCGTCATCAACCTGGGCAGAGAGCCTGGCGAACTCGCGGATCGTGAACGCGCGCCCCAAGGCGCTGAGATCCATCCGCACGCACGCGCTGCGGTGGATGCGGGAGGCTCCGAGAATGATGTCGGCCTGCTCGATCATCTCGCGCGTCAGCAGCTGCGGGCGGTGGGCCTCGGCATCCGTCATCGACAAGCCCAGCGCCTTCGCGGCATCGCGAGCGCGTCGCGTCATTCCGTCACCGGGCGCGGGATGTGTGCCCGCGCTGCGCACCGTGATCGAAAGATCCGCGAACTTCTCGCGCAGATACAACTCGGCAAGCGGCGAACGAATCATGTTCGCCGTGCACACGACAAGGACCTCGACCATTGATCCCCAGATCTCTGTGGCCACCACTTCGGGTGTCGATGCCCCGTCCCCATGTGCACCGACATATGCATCCTAGGGGTGAAATGTGAACGGGTGGTTTCGCGCCGCGCTGTCAGCGGGCGGAAACGAAGGTATCGCCAGCCCAAACCCAGGGCACGCCGTCGCCGTCGAGGGTGACAGCGACCGGGGCATCCGTTGGAACGCTCGGGATGCAGGTCGCAGCGCTCGGCTCCGCCACGAGCATCCCGTCGCAGGATGCGGCATCCGGCCGTGCCGTCGTGATCTGGCCGTCACCAGCCACAGCCAGCGCCAGAACTCCGGCCTGACCGAGGGGCGACCAGGTGGCGGCATCCGTCGACTGGGAAGCATCCGACCCGCAGATCACCGCCGTCGTACCGGCGCCCGCGCGCACCCCCGTCGGTGTCGCGCACGGGGCGTCGAGCGTGCCGGCGGGGGTCACGACGGCTGCCGGATTCGCGGGATCGAGGTAGGTCGACGAAGCGAGGATGTCGCCGTTGGGCTCCCAGAACTGCCCGTCGGTGAAGGTACGCATGCCCTGCAACGTGCAATCCGCGCCCATCAGCGCAACCATCTGGCCCTGATCCGCCGCATACGGCGCGAGCGAAAGGATCTGCCCGATTCCGAGATAGCGGGGAGTGACATCCGCCCAGGTCGCGCCGGCATCTGTCGAGCGCTCCAGCAGCGGCTCTACCGACCCGCACTGCCCGGCGCTCGCGCGCCACCACACACCCTCGGATGTCGCCAGGAACCGTTGCTCTGCGCCCGTTGCTGCCGCCACCGTCGAGGTCGGTGTTGGCGTCGGAGTGGGAGTCGGAGTCGAGGTCTCGACGCCCATCGTCGGGGTGACGCGCGGCGACTCGGTCGGCGGAGGAGTCTGCGTGCGCGTGATCGCCAGCCAGCTGAGGCCCCCAACGGCGAGGATCAGCACCGCCACGATCACGATCGACACCCACGCGGGAACAGAGCCCCGGGAGCGGCGTCTCGACGTGCTCGATCGGTAGGCCACGGCGGTCCTCGCGTGTCGGCTGGTGTACGGCGGGCGGAACAATATCCGCTCGCGCTGGCGATGCGGATAGAAGCGTGTGGTTCTGGCGCCGAACCGGCAAGGAATTCCCCCGACAGGTACCCTGGCGCCTATGACGGAGTCTAGCGCGGCGACAGTACGTTCACGGGAACGAGGGTCATCGAGGCGCTCGGACGCTACCGCAGCATCCGGATCTTCGCGGCGATCATCCTCGTCTCGGGGGTCGGATTCGAACCGCGGGTCGAGGCGGAGCGAGCGCGCCAGCCACTCGTGGCGGTCGGGCGGGTCATCCGTCGCTCGCTGGGACTGGGAACTCGTCGGATGGGCAGTGCTCTTGCTCGGCGCCGGCATCCTGCTCGCCACCCTGGCCGACCGGCTCGTGGGCGGCACGCTCGGTTCCGCGCTCTCGCTTGCCGCCCTGTGGGGCGGGATGCTCGCCGCGATCATCCTCGCGTTCGCGCGCTCCCGGCCCCGGATGCTGCTGCGTTTCCACCCGTTTGACCTGCTCTACGGCATCGTGCTCGGCGTGCTGCTGCGCTTCACCCAGGGCTTCCTCGAGATCGCCGGCACCCGCACCGCCGCGTGGCCGACAGCAGGAACGCTGGACGGGTCGCTCCCGGCATCCTTCTGGTTCGACGGCGTGCTCGCGCCCGTCGTGATCGCGCCGGTTCTCGAAGAGTTCTTCTTCCGTGCCGTGCTGCTCGTGGCGATCTTCACGGCGGTCAGACGGATGACGAACTCACGTTCGTGGGCCGGGTTCGCCGCGATCTCGGTGACGACCGTGCTCTTCATCGGGCTGCACCTCGTCTTCGACACCTATACCTGGTGGTCGGTAGCGACCCTCGGACTCGTGGGGATCGTGTGTGCCGGCCTCGTCGTCGCAACCGCGCGGATCTGGGGCGCCGTGCTCACCCACATCGTCTTCAACGGCGTTGCCGTTGCGATGCTCGTCGTCGGCACGATCGGCGCTTAGCCGCATCCTCCCCCGGGAGGTGCGGTGACGCAGCTCTCCATACCCCCCTGAATCGCCCTGTGCTACGCGTGCTACGCCTGGTACATTCGCGGTATGCCCACCATCAGCCATCGAGAAATGCGCAACAACAGCGCAAACGTGCTGCGCGGTGTGCAAGAGGGCGAAACGTATGTCGTGACCAACGACGGTGTTCCCGTTGCCTCGATCGTGCCGAGCGGAGAGCAGGCTGCCGAACTCCCCCTTGTTCGCGCGGCGACAGCATCCGACAGGATCGGATCACTCACTCGACACAGCATCCGGGGGAGCGTCAGCGAGACTCTTGACGAACTGCGATCCGAGCGGTGACGCGGGCGTATATCGATACGTCGGCGGCAGCCAAGCTGGTGATTGACGAGCCCGAGTCAGCGGCGCTAGCCGCGTGGGTCGATGACGGTTCCGTCGAGCTCGTCGCCGGCATGCTGCTCGAGACCGAGTTGCGGCGCGTGGGGGTGCGCCACGGCATCCCGCAACTTGATATCACTGCCCTGCTCGATCACGTCACCCTCTACGGATTGACACCCGCTGTCTACCGCGAGGCGGGAGTACTACCTGGACCGGCGTTGCGCACACTCGACGCACTGCATCTGGCATGCGCTCTTCGCCTGGGCGTCGACACCGTTCTCACCTATGACGACCGGTTTGCGGATGCAGCGCAGGGCGTCGGTATTCCGGTCACTGCGCCGGTGTAGCGTATTCGCGGCCTACGGCGAGGCGGGGAGTGCGACCAGACCGAGTCGCGTTGCCTCGGCGATCGCCTCGTGGCGCGAGGAGACTCCCATCCGCCGGTAGAGCGAGCGCACCTGCGACTTGATGGTGTTGACCGACACGTGCAGTCGCGCCGCTATCTGCGCGAGCGAGTCAGGGCTTGCCAGTGCCGTCAACACCTCGCGCTCGCGCGGGCGGGAAGCACAGCCGCCGCTCCGACGGCGACCGCGACGGCGAGAAGGGACATCGCCATCGTCACCGTTCCGACGTGATCCGGAAGAAGGCTCGACAGCAGCAGGGGAGGAACGGCGCCGAGGAACGCCGCAGCTGAGAAAGCTCCCGAGGCTCGTCCACGCTCGGCATCCCGAACAGCGTCGGCGAGAAGACCCGCCGCCCCTGCCAGGAGCGCGTTGTAGAACACCTGCACCAGCACCCACGCGGTGAGCAGGATCCCGATCGACGGTGCGACCAGCAGGAGGCCCATCGAGGCGAGCCCGAAGACGGAACCGCCGATGATCCACGGATGCCGCGCACCGAGCCGCGAGCGCGTGCGGTAAGAGAGCGCCCCGAAGAGAGGGTTGGTCACCGTCGCCGCTACCGCCCCGAGCGTCACAGCCAGCGCGAGGATGCCGGTTCGTTCGGTTGGCTAACCTTTCGCGGGTTCGGGTGTCGACGCAGGTCCGGGCGCGACCCAGATGCTGTGTCGCAACGGCGCACCGTTTGGCCCACACGCCGGTGCCGCCCGCACATCTGCGGCGTGTCGCGGCCGGGGTGCGCCGTTGCGACAAGCGCGGCAGTACCAGGGCCCCGGCGCCGACGGTTCGCGCGCAGCATCCGGATGCCGTAAGCTATCCCTTTGGTGCTTGCCTCACTGCGGCAGACACCTGCGAACGTGAGCCCTCCACTGGCGTGTTCGGCGGCCTTCGGCCTCGGAACCACCCCGGAGCGGGATTCACGAACTCCTCCGTTCGAACCAGAAAGCAGCACTATCGTGACGCGCACATTCACCCCCAAGGCTGGCGAAATCCAGCGCGAATGGCTCGTGATCGACGCCACCGACGTCGTTCTCGGCCGCCTCGCCTCCCACGCCGCAGCGCTCCTGCGCGGCAAGCACAAGGCGACCTTCGCCCCGCACGTTGACAGCGGCGACCACGTCATCATCATCAACGCCGACAAGGTCGCCCTCACCGGTCAGAAGCTTGCGCAGAAGAAGGCCTACCGCCACTCCGGCTACCCGGGCGGCCTCAAGTCTGTTTCCTACAGCGAGCTGCTCGAGAAGAACCCCGTCCGCGCCGTCGAGAAGGCCATCCGCGGCATGCTCCCCAAGAACAGCCTGGGTCGCCAGCAGCTGTCCAAGCTGAAGGTGTATGTCGGTGCCGAGCACCCGCACGCCGCTCAGCAGCCCAAGACATACACGCTCGACCAGGTCGCCCAGTAAGCGCCGGACAGACCAGAAGGACATACTCGTGGCGAACGACACCACCGCAACCGAGCCCACCAGCTACACCACCGAATCCGCCGTCGACGTCGAGGCTGTCGAGGCTGCGCGCCCCGTACTCAACGTTCCCGGCGCGGCAGTGGGCCGCCGCAAGGAAGCCATCGCGCGCGTGCGCCTGGTTCCCGGTACCGGCACCATCACCGTCAACGGCCGCACGTTCGAGAACTACTTCCCGAACAAGCTGCACCAGCAGCTCGTGACCGACCCCTTCACGCTGCTGAACCTCACCGGCGCCTACGACGTCATCGCCCGCATTCAGGGTGGCGGCCCCTCGGGTCAGGCCGGCGCGCTGCGCCTGGGCATCGCCCGTGCCCTCAACGAGATCGACGCCGAGAACAACCGCCCGGCCCTCAAGAAGGCCGGCTTCCTCTCGCGCGACGCTCGCGTGAAAGAGCGCAAGAAGGCTGGTCTCAAGAAGGCGCGTAAGGCTCCGCAGTACTCGAAGCGTTAATCGCTTCCCAACCGCGAACCATGCCGCTTTTCGGCACGGACGGCGTACGAGGGCTTGCCAACGGCATCCTCACCGCCGATCTCGCTTTGTCCCTGGCCCAGGCGACAGCTGTCGTCCTGGGCCAGGGCCGTACCGCTGATGCCCGCCGTGCTGCGGGCAAGCGCCTCACCGCGGTCGTCGCCCGTGACCCGCGCGTGTCAGGGGAGTTCCTCGTCGCCGCCGTGTCGGCGGGACTCGCCTCCTCGGGCGTCGACGTCCTCGACGCGGGCGTTCTTCCGACGCCAGCCCTGGCGTACCTCGTCGGAGACCACGACGCCGACTTCGGGGTCATGGTCTCGGCATCCCACAACCCGGCGCCCGACAACGGGATCAAGATCTTCGCCCGCGGCGGCGTGAAGCTGCCAGACGTCGTCGAAGCGCGCATCGAAGCTGCCATGAGCGGTGAGAAGCTGCAGCCGACCGGCGCCGGAGTCGGCCGGATCACTCGCTTTTCGGATGCCGAGGATCGGTACGTCCTGCACCTGCTCCAGTCGCTGCCGCATCGGCTCGAGGGCCTTCACGTCGTGCTCGACTGTGCGCACGGTGCGGCGGCGGGCGTCTCGCCGCAGACGTTCGCGGATGCCGGGGCTCGGGTCACCGTCATCGGTGCCGACCCCGACGGCCTCAACATCAACGACGGTGTCGGTTCGACGCACCTCGACCAGCTTGCGGAGGCGGTCGTCGCGCACGGCGCCGACCTCGGCATCGCGCACGACGGCGATGCCGACCGGTGCCTCGCCGTTGACGCCGCGGGCGCCGTGATCGACGGTGACCAGATCATGGCGATCCTCGCCGTGGCATTGAAGGAGCGCGGCGAGCTCACCGACGACACGCTCGTCGCGACAGTCATGAGCAACCTGGGTCTTCACCGCGCGATGGCCGATCACGGCATCCGGGTCGAGCAGACAGCCGTGGGTGACCGCTATGTGCTCGAGCGCATGACCGCGGGTGGGTTCGCCCTCGGTGGCGAGCAGTCGGGCCACGTCATCATGTCGCGTTTCGCGACGACCGGCGATGGCCTGCTCACGGGACTTCACCTGATGTCGCAGATGGCCCGGACCGGGCGCACACTCGCCGACCTCGCCTCGATCATGACCGTCTACCCGCAGGTGCTTGTGAACGTGACGGGCGTCGACCGGTCGCTGGTTGCGACTGACGAGGTCGTGCAGGATGCGGTAGCCCAGGCATCCGCTGCCCTGGGGCAGTCGGGCCGCGTCCTGCTGCGCCCCTCCGGAACCGAGCCCCTCGTGCGCGTCATGGTCGAGGCCGCCGACGCCGAAACCGCGCACGCTCAGGCCGAGGCCCTCGCCGAGGTCGTGCGTGAACGCCTCAGTCTTCCCGCCTGAGGCGCGCCGACGCGGCATCCGTTACCGCCGCCCCTGAGGTCGTAACGGCGCAGAGTCTCAGCGACACGCCGCGGCCCGCGGCGCGAGGCCGGGGTGTCGAGCACGATCTGCGCCGTTGTGCGCCGGAAACGGTGCCGCCGCCGTAGCTCGGCGCCGGGTCAGCCCCAGGCCATCGACTCGATGTAGCGCAGCAGCACGCCCTCGCGCAGGGCCCACGGGCTCACCTCGAGCTCCTCGACATCCATCGCCTTCATCGCCTCGTGCAGCACGACGGCTCCCGCGACGATCTGGAAGGTGCGGTCGGCGGTGATGCCGGGAAGTTCCTGGCGAGCGGATGCCGGAATGCGCGCCAGCCGCGGGATCCAGGACCCGAGGGCAGCCCGAGGGAGCATCATCCGTTCACTTCCCGACCAGCCGGGCAGCGGATAGCCGACGAGTTTGGCAAGGGACCGGATCGTCTTCGAGGAGCCGACGGTGTGATCGGGCCGGGGGAGGGCGGCGAAGGTCTTGGTCAGCGGTTTGAGCGTCTGGCGGGCGTGTGCCCGAAGACGATCCACGGCCTCCTCGCCGGGCGGGTCTTCTGGCAGATAGGCGATCGTCATGCGGCCGGCGCCGAGGGGGACGGATGCCGCTTCATCCGGCAGCTCATCGGCGCCCGCCGCGATCTCCAGCGACCCACCGCCGATGTCGAAGAGCAGGATCTGGCCTGCCGACCAGCCGAACCACCGCCGCACCGCGAGAAACGTGAAGCGTGCCTCGGACACGCCCCCGAGCACCTGCAGCTGCTGTCCGAGCGCGGCCTCGATCCGCGAGATGACGTCCACGCCGTTGGTCGCCTCCCGCACCGCCGAGGTCGCCGTAGCGAGGAACTCGTCGACGTTCTCGCGTTCGGCCACGGCGCGGGCCTGCGTGACGGCATCCACCAGCGCGGCGATCCCGTCCTCGCTGATCGCGCCATCGGGCGTGACGTACCTCATGAGGCGCAGCACCGATCGGTGGCTCGTGGAGGCGAGGGGGCGACCGCCCGGGTGAGCGTCAGCAACGAGGAGATGGACGGTGTTGGAGCCGATATCGAGGACGCCCAGACGCACGGGTGTCAGCCTATCGGTGGCTTGAGCTGGCGGCGTCAGAGGAGGGCGTCGGCAGGGGGCTCCGCGCAGCCGAGGATCCACGCCTTCGCGAATGCGGCGCTCTGGTAGGCGTAGTTGTAGATCCAGTGCGAGAGGTTCAGGTGCTCGTCGACGGGGATCACTGTCACGTCGGCATCCGCGCACGTGTCGAAGATGTAGCGCGTGCGCAGGACGTGCGGGGTGTAGGTCAGGACGATGACAGCATCACTGTCGGTCGCATAGGCCTCCAGCATCGCGGCCTCCCCTCGCGTCGTGAAGGGGTCGGGAGTGCGGCAGGTCACGTAGGCGCGCCAGCAGTAGGGGAGCTCGTCAGCCGAGTCCGGCCCCGAGGGCGGTACCGATACGAGAACCTGATCGGCGATCCCCTGGTCGCGAAGGCTCTCGGCGTCAGCGATGCGGGTGGCAGTCGGCGGGCCGATCACGTAGATGAGGTCGGCTTTGGGCGCCGGGGGATCGGCGGGAAAGACATACAGGGGGAGCCCGATCACGGCGACGAGGGTGATGATTGTCAGGATGCCGAGAGCGCCGCGACGCGCCCACCGGGCTCGAGTGATGATCGACTCGTCGTCCACGCGTGCATCCTCCGTCTCGTCGTGCGGCGACCACGGCGTCGACGTGCTCTGACGAGCGACAGTGTAGTGAGCCATTGATGACAACTCGGCGTCAGGGCGGAGGACTCGCGGGGGCTACGATGGCCCCGTGCCCAGCGATGCCGCAGCCCTCGACGCCCGCGAGCAACTGAACCCGCAGCTCTACCGTGAGATTTTGCGCCCTGACTGGGCGAGACTCGCCGCCGACATGCGTCAGCCGCTCACCGAGACAGAGATCGTGTCGCTTCGCGGCCTCGGCGATCGCCTGGACATCGACGAGGTGCGCGAGGTGTATCTCCCGCTCAGTCGCCTCCTGAGCCTGTACGCCGGCGCGACCCGGCGAATCGGAGCCGATACCAGTGCGTTCCTCCACGAGACCGACTCGACCACCCCGTTCGTGGTCGGTGTCGCCGGTTCGGTAGCCGTCGGCAAGTCCACCATCGCGCGCCTGCTGCGGGAGCTCATGAGCCGCTGGCCCGACACCCCGCGCGTCGAGCTCGTGACCACCGACGGCTTCCTCTATCCCAACGCCGAACTCGAGCGCCGCGGCATCATGCACCGCAAGGGCTTCCCCGAGTCCTACGACCGTCGCGCGCTCGTGCAGTTCCTCACCGACGTCAAGAGCGGGGCACCCGAGGTTCGCGCTCCCTTCTACTCCCACATGAAGTACGACATCGTCCCGGATGCCGTCATCACGGTTCGCCGGCCGGATGTCGTGATCGTCGAGGGACTGAACGTGCTGCAACCGCCGCCGTCGCCGAACGAGGTGGCGGTCAGTGACCTGTTCGATTTCTCGATCTATGTCGACGCCGATCCCGAACACATCACGCAGTGGTTCGTCGACCGGTTCCTCGCACTCAAACACGGCGCATTCGCCGATCCCGGATCGTTCTTCAACGTCTTCTCGGATCTCACCGATGAGACGGCGGTTGAGACTGCCCTGGGATTCTGGAACGAGATCAACTTGCCCAACCTGATCGAGAACGTCCTTCCGACCAGGCATCGGGCAACCCTCGTGCTGCAGAAGGCTGCCAATCACGCGGTCGACCGCGTGCTGCTACGCAAGGTCTAGATCTAGAAGCGCGATCAGCGCCCGCCGTCGGCCCTGATCGGCGGCATTCTCCAATCGCCGAGGCGTGGGAGCGATCCCAACGTGCGCGCGGCATCACCGATATCGCGACACGCCGATGGTCATGGTAGAGATATTTCATGCGGGGTGGTCATCGGGGGCCGTATGAAAGCTCTGCTCCCTAACCGGCGTGGGCGCTTCTTCGGCGTGACGTTCCTGTCAGCGATTGCGGCAGGGGCGATGATCGGCGTGCCTTCCATCGCCTGGGCCACGCCGGCCGACCTGGCTGGTTCCGCGGCATCCGGCTCGCCCGTCACGACTGTTCCATCGGGCTCATCGAGTGTCGATGGCGTGGATGCGGCGTCTTGCCTCGCGGAGGTGTCACCCCACCTCGTGCGGCTCACCGGCTCCGATGAGGACCCCGTGCGAAACCCCGTCCTGCTCGTGCACGGGTGGCTCAGTACCGCGATGCCCGAGGCGGAGGTGGGGCCCCGACCGGTCACGACGAGCACGGGTATCGCGAATTCTCCCTTCTCCAGGCCCGTCGAGTGGTCGTCGGGCGGTGACCCCGCGGTGGATTTGCGCTCGCTGCAGGAGCGACTATCCGAACTGCCCGACACCTCTGTCTTCGCCTTCGACTATTCGTCCATGGCTGCACTGTGGGTGGGGCACACCGCGATAGCTCCCGCCCTCGCGGGAGCTATCGACTGTCTCGCGGCGGTGTCAGGCGACACCGTCGACATCGTCGCGCACTCGATGGGTGGACTGGCTCTTCGCTACGCCCTCGGGGGATCGAACGAGGGGGTGACCTCGCACGTCGGCCAGGTCATCACCGTGGCGACCCCCAACGAGGGCTCGCAGGTCGCATCGGCGGTGTCGATCCTCGGGGATGCGACAGAGTCGCTGTTCTCGTCGGCGTCGGTCCTCGCTCAGATCGCGTTGCCCGCAATCGTCGGGATCTGCAATCGCGAGATGGAGTCGGATGCTCGGGTCGGGTGCGACATCCCACCGAGCGCCCGAACCGTCTTCGCTGTCGCGGGTGACGGCGGTCAGGCGCTGCGGGCAGGCTCCGCGGAGCTGTCGAGCGTGCCGGAGTGGCCGAGCAGCCTGAAGGTTCACGCGATTGCCGGCGACTACCGCATTCACCTGACGGCGGGGCTCGTGCCTCCCGAGCTCTTCACGGCTCTGCGCGACGCAGCGGGGGTCTTCGGGTTGGATGTGAGGCCCATTGTCGACGAGGAGATCGAGGCGGGAGATGGCATCGTCGAGGTGAGTTCGGCGACAGCGGATGCCGACTCAAGCTTCATCGCGCGCTGCGACGTGACTGTCGATCTCACGACCACGGAAGGGTCGGCGACGTTCGGCGAGCTCACTGATCGGTTTGGGGGGATCCCGCCGCTGGCCGGCCCGTGTGCGCACGATCGCCTGTTCGAGAATGACGACGTCGCGCGGGATATCGTCGCGACGCTCGGGGCGTCCCGCGGGTAGTGCTGTCGCGTATTCCCGGCGGCGGCGCAGGATGCGGGCGTTTGCGCCCCGTAACATGTGTGGAATGTGTGGAATCGTCGGCTATGTCGGGCCCCGTGAGAGCCAGCCCATCCTCATCGCCGGGCTGTCGCGGCTGGAGTACCGCGGCTACGACTCGGCCGGTATCGCCGTCATCGACGGTGACGGGAACCTCGGGATGCGCAAGCATGCCGGCAAGCTCAGTGTGCTGCGTGAAGATCTCGCCGAGCACCCGCTCCCCGCGGGGACGACGGGGATCGGCCACACGCGCTGGGCGACCCACGGTGGCCCCACGGATGCCAACGCTCACCCGCATCTCGCCGATGATGACAAGCTCGCGCTGATCCACAACGGCATCATCGAGAACTTCGCCGCGATCAAGAACGAGTTGCGCGAAGAGGGCTTCGAGTTCCGCAGCGAGACCGACACCGAGGTCGCGGCGGTGCTGCTCGGACGCGAGTATCGGGCGCACGGTGGCGACCTGGTCGCCGCGTTCCGTTCGGTCGTGCGCCGCCTCGATGGCGCCTTCACTCTTCTCGCGATGCACCGCGACAACCCCGGCCTCGTGGTCGGCGCCCGGCGCAACTCGCCCCTGGTGATTGGACTAGGCGAGGGCGAGAACTTCCTCGCCTCCGACGTCGCAGCCTTCGTCGAGCACACGCGGCAGGCTCTCGCGATCGGCCAGGACGAGATCGTCGCCATCACCCCCGACGGGGTCGAGGTGACGGACTTCGACGGCAACCCCGTCGGCGTCGAGCCGTTCGAGGTGCTGTGGGATGCCGCCGCCGCCGACAAGGGCGGATGGTCGTCGTTCATGGCCAAGGAGGTGTCGGAGGAGCCCGAGGCCGTCGCGAACACGGTGCGGGGCCGCATCCGTGACGGGGTGGTGTCGATCCCCGAACTCGATGGCCTGGACGAGTTGTTCGCCGGTATCACCCGCGTCATCGTGGTGGCCTGTGGCACGGCAGCCTATGCGGGGATGGTCGGCAAGTACGCGATCGAGCAGTGGGCGCGGGTGCCGGCCGATGTCGAGCTGGCCCACGAGTTCCGCTACCGTGACCCGGTCATCGGATCTGACACTCTCGTCGTCTCGATCAGCCAGTCCGGTGAGACGATGGACACGCTCATGGCGGTCAAGTACGCCCGCGAGCGCGGTGCGAAGACGCTGTCGATCTGCAACACGCAAGGGGCGACGATCCCGCGCGAGTCCGACGCCATCGTCTATACGCACGCGGGCCCCGAGGTCGCGGTCGCCTCGACAAAGGCGTTCGTCGCGCAGATCACGGCGCTCTACCTCCTCGCCCTGCACATTTCGCACGTGCGCGGAACCCTCAGCGACACCGAGATCCGCCAGCAGGTGCTCGAGCTCGAAGCGGTTCCCGACAAAATCACGCGAGTGCTCGAGAGCGAGCAAGAGCACATCGAGCAGTTCGCGCGCTGGATGGGCGACACCCAGTCCGTGTTGTTCCTCGGTCGTCATGTCGGCTATCCGATCGCGCTCGAGGGGGCTCTCAAGCTCAAGGAGATCTCCTACATCCACGCCGAGGGCTTCGCGGCCGGCGAGCTCAAGCACGGCCCCATCGCCCTCATCGAGCCCGGTCAGCCGGTCTTCGTGATCGTGCCCTCGCCGCGTCACTCGCCGCTGCTGCACTCGAAGGTCGTCTCGAACATCCAGGAGATCCGCGCTCGCGGCGCCCGCATCATCGCCGTGGCCGAAGAGGGGGATGCCGCCGTGCTTCCCTACGCCGACGAGGTGCTGCGCATCCCGCTGGCGGACCCGCTGTTCGAGCCGCTGCTTGCCGTCGTGCCGCTGCACATCTTCGCGATGGGCCTGGCCACGGCCAAGGGCCTTGACGTCGACCAGCCGCGCAACCTCGCAAAGTCCGTCACGGTCGAGTAGCGCCCGGGCGCGCTGTTTCGGTCGGACGAGGCAGCCTTGGTCGGATGCTGTGCGCTGAGGCATCCGACCAACGTCGATTGATCCGACGGATGCACGCCGCGCCGGTACCGGCCAGCGGTAGGGTGGCGGATGCTGCGGCATCCGTCACCGCCGCCGGCTGAGGAGAGTCCATGATCGTCGGGATCGGCGTCGACCTTGTCGACATCGAACGCTTCGAACGGACGATAGCGCGCACCCCGAAGCTGCTGGTGCGGCTATTTTCGCCCGCCGAACGGATGCTGAAACCGCGGTCGCTGGCGGCCCGGTATGCGGCGAAGGAAGCGCTCATCAAGGCGCTCGGCGGGTCGGACGGGGTGCACTGGACCGAGATCGAAGTCACTCCCGAGGCATCCGGTCGGCCGTGGTTCACGCTCACGGGCTCGACGGCCGAGGTCGTCGCCGCCCGATCGATCACGACCCTGCACCTGTCGATGTCTCACGACGCGCACCTGGCCACCGCCTACGTGATTGCAGAATCAGCCCAGGAACGCCGCATCGCTGAGGAGGGAGTGTCATGAGCGTCATGCCGGGGTCGAGATTGCCCGAGGGGATGCTGCGCGAGGCATCCGTTGACGTCGCCGCGATCGCGGCGAATGTGCAGCACCTGCGACGGATGACGAACTCCGAGGTCATCGCGGTCGTAAAGGCCGATGGGTATGGCCATGGGGCGACGCGGTCGGCTGTCGCGGCGCTCGCGGGCGGTGCAACCCGGATCGGTGTCTCGGACATCACCGAGGCGCTCGCTCTGCGCCGCGCGGGCATCACAGCCCCGATCCTCGCCTGGCTGCACGCGCCCGGCACCTCGTTCCGCGAAGCTGCCGCAGCTGGCATCGAGCTCGGCATCTCGAGCTTCGACCAGCTGCAGCAGGCCTCTGCTGCGGCATCCGTCGACCGGCCCGTCGGGGTGCACCTGAAGCTCGAGACCGGACTCGGGCGCAACGGCGTCGCACCGGCGGACTACGGCGTCGTCTTCGCCGAAGCCGCGCGGCTCGAGCGCATCGGCAAGCTGCGGGTGATCGGCCTGTTCAGCCACCTCTCGAACACGAGCAACGACGATGACCGGGCGGCGCTACGGGTGTTCCTGGATGCCGCGGGCTCGGCTGCCGCGCTCGGCCTGGCGCCCCCGCTTCGCCACCTCGCCGCCACCCACGCCGCGATCGCCCTTCCCGAGACACGACTCGGATGCGTGCGGCTGGGCATCGGGATCTACGGCCTGTCGCCTTTCGCCGACCGCTCCTCGGCCGACCTCGGCCTGCGACCCGCCATGACGCTGCGGGCAGCGGTTGCCGCGGTGCGCCGCGTGGATGCCGGACACGGCGTCTCGTACGGGTACCAGCACCGGACCGAGCGCGAGAGCACCCTCGCGCTCATCCCGATCGGGTACGCCGACGGGGTCCCGCGAAACGCGTCCGGGCGCGGTCCGGTGTGGATTGGCGGCAAGCCGTTCGCGGTAGCCGGACGCATCGCCATGGACCAGTTCGTCGTCGACGTCGGTGACCACCCCGTCGCGGTGGGGGATGAGGCTGTGCTGTTCGGCGACCCCACGCTCGGTGTCCCGTCGGCCGACGACTGGGCCCGCGCCGCCGGCACGATCAACTACGAGATCGTCACCCGGATCGGGCCGCGCGTTCCCCGGCGGCAGGTGTCATCGTGAGCGGCCTGGACGCCCTCGTCGGCGAGCGCGAGATCACGAGCCCCGCCGACATGCACGCCCTCGGGGTGCAGATGGGACGGATGCTGCATCCGGGCGACCTCGTCGTGCTCACCGGTGTGCTTGGCGCCGGCAAGACGACCCTCACGCGCGGGATCGGCGAGGGGCTCGGTGTGCGCGGCCCCATCCAGAGTCCGACCTTCGTGCTTGCCCGCACCCACCCGTCGCTCGTGGGCGGGGCGCCGCTGGTGCACGTCGACGCTTACCGCTTGGGCTCTGCCGCAGAACTCGATGACCTCGACATCGACTACGACGGCTCGGTTGTCGTGGTCGAGTGGGGACGCGGCATGGTGGCGGGCCTGCGCGATCACTGGTGGGACGTCGAGATGCAGCGCGAATGGCACGGCACCGGCGTCGACACCGCCTGCGGCACCTATTCGCGGGCCACGGAAGACCTCGCCGCCGATGCGCCGCGCCTGGTCAGCATCCGTCGCGAACCATCCTGATCCGCGACGCTCCCGGGTGGGATCGGCTCGCACCGGTCTACCCGGGCCGAATGCAGGATGAATCGGGTGTTAGCCCCATCGAAAACGCCGGCAGCAGCGATTGAGCCTGCGAACGGTACGCAGCTGCTGGGTGCTCGGGCGCGGATACCCTGGAGGGGTGATTCTCGGCATCGATACCTCGGTCGGCACCGCAGTCGCGGTCGTCGAGGCCGATGGCGTGGTGCTCGCCGAAGCCTCGAGTGCGAACCCCCTCGGGCACGCCGAGGTCATCGGCGACCTGCTCCAGACTGTGCTCGGCACGGCGCGTGCTGACGCACCCCTCGGGCACGCCGGTGCTGGGACGCCCGGTGAACGCCCCGCAATCACGGCGATAGCCGCGGGCATGGGTCCTGGACCCTTCACTGGCCTGCGCGTCGGCATCGCCGCGGCCCGCACGTTCGCGCTCGGGCGCGGCGTCCCCGTGATCCCGGTGGTCAGCCACGACGCCGCAGCCCTCGGCATCCTGTTGGATCAGGCACTTCTCGGCGAGACGGATGCAGAACCCGGCCGCTTCGCGATCGTCACTGACGCCCGCCGCCGCGAGTTCGCCTACACGGTCTACGAGGGGATGGATGACGACGGCCTGCCGATCCGAGTCACCGAACCTGCCCTCACTCCACGCGACGAGATCGATACGGTGCTCGCCGGCTTCGGCGCCGAGCGGCGCGACACGACGGCGGTCTCGGCCGCGATGGTCGCGCTCGTCGCCGCGCGAGCGCTGGCGGCGGGGCGCGAGGTCGGGCCCCGGGACGCGCTGTACCTGCGCTCGCCGGATGTCACCCTCCCCGCCGGACCGAAGAAGGTGGGCGTATGAGCATCCGCCTCGCCACTGCCGACGACCTCGCCGCGATCATGGCGATCGAGCGGGCGTCGTTTCCGACAGACGCGTGGTCGGAGGCGATGATGGCCGGCGAACTCGTGTCGCCGCACGGCTCCTATCTCGTCGTGGAAGAAGCCGGTCGCATCATCGGCTACGGCGGCGTGCGCGCGGTGCGCGGGGCAGCGGATGCCGACATCCAGACCATCGCCCTCGATGCCACCGCGCGCGGTGCTGGGCGCGGACGAAAGCTGCTCGCCGCGCTTCTTGAGCGCGCACGCGAGGCCGGCTCGCGAACCGTGTTCCTTGAGGTGCGCGACGACAACCTGGTCGCCCAGGGCCTGTATCGGCGCGAGGGCTTCATCGAGACCGGGCGCCGCCCGCGGTACTACCAGCCCGACGACGTGGACGCGATCATCATGCAGCTCGACCTGGTCGGCTGGGACGCCGCGCGACGCGGGGCTAGCGGAAACGAGTCCGCGACCGTCGCATCCGCGGGAGTGTGCACGTGAGCGCCACCGAACCGCTCGTCCTCGGAATCGAGACCAGTTGCGACGAGACCGGCATCGGCATCGTGCGCGGGCGCACGCTGCTCTCGAACACGATCGCCTCGAGTATGGACGAACACGCTCGCTACGGCGGGGTCGTTCCCGAGGTGGCCGCGCGAGCCCACCTCGAAGCCCTGCAGCCGGCGATCGAGGCAGCGCTCGCCGAGGCGCAGGTACGGCTCGCCGACATCGACGCTGTGGCGGTGACGTCAGGGCCGGGGCTCGCGGGGGCGCTCATGGTCGGGGTGGGTGCCGCGAAGGCGCTCGCTGTTGCACTCGACAAGCCGCTCTACGCCGTCAACCACCTCGTGGGCCACATCGCCGCCGACCTTCTCGATGCTGACGCGGAGCCGCTGGAGTACCCGACGATCGCGCTGCTGGTCTCGGGTGGGCACACGTCGCTCCTGCTCGTGCGCGATCTCACGAGCGACGTCGAGTTGCTCGGCGAGACCGTGGATGACGCAGCCGGCGAGGCGTTTGACAAAATCGCCCGCATCCTCGGCCTGCCCTACCCGGGAGGACCCGAGATCGATCGGGCCGCGGCATCCGGGTCTGACGGCCTCGGCGGCACGCGCGCCGGAGACCCGAACGCAATCCGTTTCCCGCGGGGGCTCTCGCGCGCGAGCGACATGGCCGAGCACCGCTACGACTTCTCGTTCTCGGGCCTGAAGACCGCCGTCGCACGCTGGGTCGAGCAGCAGGATGCCGCGGGCCAGCCCGTCTCGACAGCCGATGTCGCGGCATCCTTCCGCGAAGCTGTCGTCGACGTGCTCGTGACCAAGGCGCTCGCCGCGTGCGCTGACTACGGCGTGCCGCGGCTGCTGCTGGGCGGCGGGGTCATCGCGAACCGGCGGCTGCGCGAGGTCGCCCTCGAGCGCGCGGAGGCGGCAGGGGTGACCGTGCGGATTCCGCCGCTGTCGCTGTGCACCGATAATGGGGCGATGATCGCGGCGCTCGCCTCGGAACTGATCATGGCCGGGCGTACCCCGTCGACGATGGCCTTCGGTGCCGACTCGACGCTGCCGATCACCGACATCCAGGTCGCGGGGGAGGCGGGATGACTGATCGTTCTCGAGGGTTCTCACGGTTCCCGACGGCGCCGGTCGAGGTGCCGACAACCCTCAGTGGCCCCGACTTGTCGTCGGATCGTCCCGGATGGGAGCCGGATGCTGGACCGGTTGAAGCAACGAGCTTCGACCGCGGGTTCGCCGGTTGGGCCCTCGGGTTCGCGATCGTGGGTCTTGCCGTCTCGCTGTTCGTCGGATGGGGCTTTGTCATCGGGATCGTCGCGATCGTGGCGGGCATCATGGCGCTGCGGCATCCGCGCGACAGCAGGCGCGTCGCGGTGTGGGCGATCGTGCTCGCCGGCGTATCCATCCTCTACAGCGCCGGCTGGCTCCTCTACGCCTGGACCGTGCTGACCTGACCCTGGCCCGAGGCTAGGCATCAGGGGGCCGTCGGAACGCGGTCGGCGAGGATCGCGACGCGGGAACCCGCGATCCTCGTCATGATGAGGGTCGCCGACTCCTCACCTTTCAGCTTGAGACTCTGGCGCAGCGCCGCGGGGTCGACATCCACTCCGCGCTTCTTGATCTCGAGGATGCCGATACCGCGCTCCTTCAGCGCCCGCGCAAGCTTCTTCGTGTCCGCCGGCAGCACCTCGCGCACCCGGAAGCTTTGCACGAACGGACTCGTCACCGCCTCATCACCGGTGAGGTACGCGATCTTCTCCGCCAGCATCCCCGCCCGCAGCGACCTCGCAACCTGTCCGATCAGGCGGGCGCGGATGACTGCCCCATCGGGTTCGTGGATGAACTCCCCGAGCGCGCGCACCGGTTCGTCCTCGCTGTCGGCGGGCGCCGTGAGCTCCGCGGCGTGCTGCCCCCGCAGGAGCAGCGCCGACCGTGTCACGCCCTCGCGCGCGAGCGCGCCCGACCACAGCACGAGCTCGATCGTCGATCCGTCGGCGCTGACCCACTGCGCCTCGTACCCGTCGGGGATGCGGTCGCGGTCGAGTCCCGGGCCGAGCTTGACGCCGCCCGGCATCCGGCCGGTGAGTTCGAACACCCACTCCAGCGACGGTGACCAGTCGTCGGTACGCGCGCGGCCCGTCTCGCCGGCCTCGCGCCGTGCCGGATCAAGCCAGACCGCCTCGACCCCGCTGAGGTCCTGGTCCTCGGCCAGGCCGTGGCGCACGGTGACGTCAGCGCCGAACGGCGCAAGATTCACGGTAGCGAGGGCCGCGGTCACCTCGTCGGCGTCGACGGCGTCGACACGGATGCCGAGGCTTGCCAACGCCAGCGCATCTCCGCCGATCCCGCAGCCGAGATCTGCGACGCGCTCGATCCCCGCGCGGCGGAACCGCCCGGCATGGTGGGCGGCAACCGACAGACGCGTCGCCTGTTCGAGACCGGCGCGAGTGAACAGCATCCGTGCCCCGAAGTCGCCGAACTTCGATCGCGCCCGCTCCCGAAGCCGCGCCTGGGTCACGACAGCCGACACCAGGTCGGGGGAGTGCCCGGCGCCGCGCAGCCGCGAGACGGTGCGCGCCACCTCGTCGCTGGAGGAGACGGGGCCGAGGCTGTTCAGCAGGTCGAGTCCTGCCGGGGTCAGCAGCGCCCGCACCTCGGCGATGTCCATCCATCCACCCTAGGTGCGGGCGCTGCCAACTCCTCAAACCCGCCCACGGAGTGAGGCCCGCGGGCGGGTTCTGCGGCTCTGATGCCCGACTCTTGAGGAGTTACCGACGCATGAGAGCGTCAGCGGGGCCACGTCAGCCGCAGCTACTCACGAGATCCCACGAGGATGCCGATACGCGCTGCAGACTCGTCACGGTGGCATCGCCGAGGCCCAGGTAGTCCTGGGTTCCGATCGCGTAATAGGGGTTGTAGGGGTTGACCCCGTACGACGTGGCGCGGCCCGCTGCCTTGTGGGCGGCGTTGGTGGCGGTGACGCAGTCGCTCGGCGGGACTGTCGGCGTCGGCGTGACTGTCGGGGTCGGCGTCGGCGTGGACGTGGGCGTCGGTGTGGGTGTCGGCTCGCCTGACCGATCGACGCGGCGGTTGTTGTCGAAGAAGAACTCCGTCACGTACGCCGGGTAGTCGATGCTGTTCGCGCTGATGTACGAGCCGCCAGATCCCGCGCCGGCCGGCCAGTTGTGGCCGAGTCCGGTGTTCTGGATGACGGAGACGCGCGGCCCCTCGGCATCCGAGTGAAGCGTTCCCGAGCCCGACGTGTTCGTTCCAGCAAGGCCCGACAGGCCGAAGCTCGAGGTCTGGTCGGCGTCGTAGATGTCGGCCATGATCTGCCCGTTCAGCGTGTTGTACCCGGGCGCAACTGTCGAGTCATTGCTGCCGTAGACGACCGAGGTCAGCTGCGTGTCGAATGACCCGGATGCCGAGCCGGCGAAGCCCGTGCACGTCGATACTCCCTGGTTCTTCGATACCGCGACCGACGAGATCTGACCCGAGGTGGTGCCCACCGTCGGTCCGGCGTTGATGCCGATCCCGGCGAACACGTCAGGCGCGAGGCATCCCATGACCATCGTCTGGCCACCGCCCGAAGAGAGTCCCGACACGTACACCTGGTCGGCGTCGATACCCAGGCTCGCGCGGGCGGTGAGCGTCGAGGCCAGCGAGAGCAGGTTGTCGTCGTGGCGCGACGGGGCGGTGCGCGAGTGGTTCGCGTCGTAGTAGTCCCAGCAGCCGAGGATCACACCGCCGTTCGGGGCATCCGGCAGCGCGACGACCATGCCGTACTCGTCAGCAGTCTGTGCCCAGTTGCCGGCGGACTGCAGGTCGGATGCCTTCTGTACGCATCCGTGGAGCGAGATCATCAGCGCGCGGCCGGCGGGAAGCGCGGCAGCCGTCGTCGGCGTGTATAGCCGCACCGACATCCCGGCGATCGTTTCGGTCGTCCAGGTGCCAGTGCCGCCGGTCGAGCCACCGCCAGATCCGCCGCCGTTGGTGCAGCCCGGCAGGGTCTCGAAACCCGGAGGGCAGGTGATCGCCTGGGCGGCGGGGGCTGCGGCCGCGAGTCCCGCCACCGCCAAGCCGGCCGCCAGGAGCGCGCCGAGTGCGCGCTGTCGAATACGAGAGATCATGCGTCATCCCTTCGTCGGCGCCCCGGCCATCGCCCCGGGCGCCTTCGCGCGGTCGTCCCGGTCGGAGCACGGGCATCCCTCGTCAGTGAGCGGATGCCGAGGTGCGTCATCGCACGGCACTCACGGTAACTGAAAGATGATTCATATACCAGGTTAAGTCGTCGCGCATGGCAGGACTCTCATCGTGCAGGCGCGGCGAAGACGAAGAAGGTGAGAGAGCGTCAGCAGTTCGGCATCTGGATTGGCACTCGCGTTGCGTGAGTGCCAGAGCTTCAATACACTTGCGTTAGCACTCTCGGTGTGAGGTTGCTAACGAGTCTTGGTATCTCAAGGAAAGCAGAGGTAGACCCGTGTCGGTTTCCATCAAGCCGCTCGAGGACCGCATCGTCATCAAGCAGGTCGAGGCCGAGCAGACCACCTCGAGTGGTCTGGTCATCCCCGACACCGCGAAGGAGAAGCCCCAGGAGGGCGAGGTCGTCGCGGTCGGACCCGGTCGTATCGATGACAACGGCAACCGCGTTCCGCTCGACGTCGCCGTCGGTGACCGCGTCATCTACAGCAAGTACGGCGGGACCGAAGTGAAGTTCGGCGCTGACGAGTACCTGGTGCTCTCGGCCCGTGACGTGCTGGCGGTCGTCGTCCGCTGAGTCGACAACTCTTCGACGGGGCTCGGATGCTGTGGCATCCGGGCCCCGTCTCTTGTTGTGGCCGGGGACGGTCCCTCGCCTCGCGGGGCATGGCAGGAATCGGCCGGGATTCGGCCGTCGAGCTCTGTCCGCGCTCGTCGGACGTGCGCCGTGGTGTCGTCGGCGCGCCCTAGTCTGAATAGGTGACGCGCGAATCGAATCCGGGAGACAGGGGTTCCGCGCCAGTGACCGGTGACATTCCGGCATCCGGTGCCGCCGAGATCGCCGGGTCGGATGCCGCGCAGCTGGCCCAGGAAGCACCGGCGGATGCCGCGCGCGAGAGGCTCGTCGGTGGCGTCTTCGCGTTTTCGGCCTATTTCCTCTGGGGCTTCCTGCCGCTCTACTTCATCCTGCTCGCCCCGATCACCGGGTGGGAGTTGGTGGGATGGCGGATCCTGCTCTCCCTCGTCTTCTGCATCTTCCTGCTCACCGTCATGCGCGCGTGGCGTCCGTTCCTCGCGATCGTGCGTCAGCCGCGCCTGCTCGGCTGGACGGCGCTGGCGGGAGCTGTCATCTACGTCAACTGGCAGGTGTTCATCCTCGCGACCCTGTCGGGTCACGTCATCGAGACGAGCCTCGGCTACTTCATCAACCCGATCGCCACGGTGTTGCTCGGTGTCATCGTGCTGCGCGAGCGGTTGCGTGTGACGCAGTGGATCGCCATCGCGATCGCAGGCATCGCTGTGATCGTCACGATCGTCGGCTATAACTCGGTGCCGTGGGTAGCTCTCACGCTCGCGGCATCCTTCAGCGTCTATGGCCTGATCAAGAAGCGCATCGGGCCGTCGGTGGATGCCGTCAGCGGCCTCACCCTCGAGTCGGCGTGGCTCACACCGCTCGCGATCGTGCTGCTGGTGGTCACGTCACTGACGAGCGGTCTCACGGTCGGCGCGTACGGGGTCTGGCATGTCGTGCTGGTGAGCCTCGCGGGCGCCGCGACGGCCGTGCCGTTGCTGCTGTTCGCCGCCGGAGCGCGGCGTGTGCCGCTCACCGTCGTCGGACTGCTGCAGTTCATAGCGCCGATCATGCAGTTCATCACCGGGGCGTGGATCCTCGGTGAGCCGATGCCGCCCGAGCGGTGGATCGGCTTCGGTCTCGTGTGGGTAGCGCTCGCGGTGCTGACTGTCGACTCGGTCGTCTTCGCGCGACGCGCGCGCGGCGTCAGCGACGTCGCCGAATACAGCTGACTCGGCTGGCGCCAGCGTGCGCTGAGGCCCGGCGTCAGCGCACGAAGCGGGCGATGGCTGCCGAGGCTTCGCGGATCTTCTCCTCGGCCTGCTCGTCGCCCTGCCGCGCGGCATCCACGACACAGTGACGCAAGTGGTCCTCGAGAAGCCCGAGCGCGACAGACTCCAGCGCGGCAGTGGTCGCGCTGATCTGCGTGAGGATGTCGATGCAGTACTTCTCGTCCTCCACCATCGAACGGATGCCGCGAGCCTGTCCTTCGATGCGCTTGAGCCGGTTCAGGTATCGCTGCTTGTCGCCGATGTACCCGTGGTGCGCCTCCGGCTCGTGAGCACCGTGCTCGTCATCCGTCGCTCCGCCCTCGTGCGGGGTGGTCTCGAGAGTGTCGCTCATCGCGGGCTCCGTTCTTTCGTGCGTGTGCGTGACGGGGCGACTGCCGGGTCGATGCTCTGGAAGCGGCGCAGTCGCAGGCTGTTGCCGACGACGAAGACGCTGGATGCCGCCATTGCCGCCCCGGCGATCATGGGGTTCAGGAGCCCCAGGGCAGCCAGCGGAATCGCCGCGACGTTGTACGCGAACGCCCAGAAGAGGTTCCCACGGATCGTCCGCAGCGTCGCCCGCGACAGCCGGATGGCGTCGACCGCGCCCAGGAGGTCTCCGCGCACCAGCGTCAGGTCGGATGCCTCGATGGCGGCATCCGTGCCCGTGCCCATCGCGATGCCAAGGTCTGCCTGCGCGAGCGCTGCAGCGTCATTGACGCCATCGCCGACCATCGCCACGACCCGGCCGCCTGCCTGAAGCGCCTCGATCTGTGCGGCCTTCTCGGCCGGCAGCACACCGGCGATCACCTCGCGGATGCCGACCTCGTCGCCCACCCGACGCGCCACGGCCTCGTGGTCGCCGGTCAGCAGGATCGGCTCCAGCCCGAGCGCGCGCAGCCGGGCGACGGCCTCCCTGCTCGAGGGCTTCACCGAATCTGCGACGTTCAGGATGCCACGAGCTTTCCCATCCCACGCGACCACGACGGCTGTCGTCCCGTTCGCTCCGGCGCGCTCGACGGATGCCGTAATCTCGGCATCCGGATGCACTGACCAGTCGGCCATCAAGCCCAGCGAGCCGACCGCGACGGCGTGGCCTTCGACGACCCCCGTCGCTCCTCGTCCCGGCACCGACGAGAAGGACGCGACCTCGGGAAGCGGGTCTCCGGCCGCCGCCGCCGAACCTGCGATGGCCTGGGCAATGGGGTGCTCGGATGCCGACTCCACCGCTCCAGCCAGGCGCAGCACCTGGGTGGCATCCTCGCCCGCTGCCGGAACAACACCGATAAGCGTCATCCGCCCCTCGGTGACGGTGCCGGTCTTGTCGAGCACGACGGTGTCGACGCGCCGGGTCGACTCCAGAATCTGCGGCCCCTTGATGAGGATGCCGAGCTGCGCGCCCCGGCCGCTCCCGACGAGGAGCGCTGTCGGTGTCGCGAGCCCCAGCGCGCACGGGCAGGCGATGATCAGCACGGCGATCGCAGCCGTCAGCGCCATCGCGGTGCCGCCGCCAAGCAGGAGCCAGGTAACGAGGGTCCCGACGGCGATCACGATCACGATCGGTACGAACACCCCGGCGACGCGGTCGGCCAGTCGCTGCACCTCGGCCTTGCCCGCCTGCGCCTGTTCGACCAGGCGAGCCATCTGTGCCAGCTGCGTCTGCTCGCCGACACGCGTAGCGCGCACGACGAGGCGACCACCGACGTTGACTGTCGCGCCGATGACCGCGTCACCGTCGTGGACCTCGACGGGAACCGACTCTCCGGTGATCGTCGAGGTGTCCACGGCTGATGTTCCCGAGACCACGACCCCGTCGGTCGCGATGCGCTCGCCGGGGCGCACGACGAACTCGTCACCGGCCCGAAGCTGCGCGACGGGAACGCGCACCTCGGCGCCACCGCGCAGCAGCGCGGCATCCTTCGCGCCGACCTCGAGGAGTGCCCGAACCGCCTGGCTTGCGCGCCGCTTCGCGCGTACCTCGAGGTAGCGCCCGAGCAGCAGGAACGTTGTCACTCCCGCGGCGACCTCGAGGTAGATCGTGTTTCCGGCCTCGCCGGGCTGCGCGATCCACGTGAAGCCGTGGGTCATGCCCGGCATTCCGGCGCCCCCGAAGAAGAGCGCGTACAGCGACCACAGGTAGGCGGCTGAGACTCCCATCGACACGAGCGTGTCCATCGTGACGGCGCCGTGGCGCAGGTTGATCACCGTCGCGCGGTGGAACGGCCAGGCTGCCCACACCACGACGGGGGATGCCAGCGCGAGCGATGCCCACTGCCAGTAGGTGAACTGCAGCGCGGGGATCATCGCGAGCAGGATCACCGGTACCGACAGCACCGCCGCACCGATCAGACGCTGACGCAGCGAAGCGAGCTCGGGATCGGTCTCTGGCTCATCCCTTTCCGGGGTCGGCGGCGCGGGGAGGGCAGCCGTGTAGCCGGTGCGTTCGATCTCGGCGATGAGGGCTGCAGCATCGGCTACCCCCGCCGGGGCGTCGTCAATGTGGACGACGGCCTTCTCGGTGGCGTAGTTGACGGATGCCGACACCCCCGGCATCCGATTGAGCCGCTTTTCGATGCGCGCGGCGCACGAGGCGCACGTCATCCCGCCGATCTGAAGCTCGATCGGTGCGGAGCCGCCCCCGCCGACGCCGAGGGGGGTCGTCACAGTCGCGCGGCCTGGTATCCGGCCTCGTCGACCGCGCTCAGTACTGCGTCGTCGTCGAGGGCGTCGGCGGTGACCGTCAGGAGGCCCGTCGCGGCGCTCACCTCGATAGCCGTTACTCCCGGGATCTGCGAGACCTCGTCGCGCACGGCGTGCTCGCAGTGGCCGCAGGTCATTCCGGTGACGAGGTATTCGTGGTTTGTCATGGCGGGTTCCTCCCGTGCGCGTTCGGCGGTTGTAATACCCCCATGGGGTATGAATCTCAACGATACCCCCATCCGCGCCCTTCTCGTCCCGCAGATCGCGACGGATCCCAGCGCCAGGTAACGATTTGACGGCGTTACACATCGTTAACGCACCGCAACACACGCGAGACCAGTCCGCGGATAGGTTATTGGCACTGTGCGGGCGCTTGACGACCCGCATCCATTCACAGCAAGGAGCATCATGGGCGTCTTCACACGATCCCGCGCCGGCTCGATCCTCGGCGGTATCGCCGTGGTCGGTGTCAGCGCGGTCTTCCTGGCGGGTTGCGCCGGCGAATCCGGTGGCGGGAGCGGTACCACCGAGCCGGGCGAGTCCCTCGACCTCAAGATCGGCACTGCGCTGCCTGTCACCGGCAACCTGGCCTTCCTGGGCCCGCCGGAGATCGCGGGTACCGAGTACGCCGCATCCGAGGTCAACGCCGCGAACGCCGGCGTGACCATCAAGATGATCCAGGGCGACTCGGGTGACACCGACAACAAGGCCTACGAGACCGAGATCCCGCGCCTGCTCGGCGAGGGCGTCTCCGCGATCATCGGTGCAGCCTCGTCGGGTACCTCGCTGCAGTTCATCGACCAGGTCGTCGGCGCTGGTGTCATCCAGTTCTCGCCCGCCAACACCTCGGCGGCATTCACGACCTACGACGACAACGGGCTCTACTTCCGTACCGCACCGTCTGACACCCTGCAGGGTGAGGTGCTCGGAAACCTGATCGCCGAGTCGGGCGCGCAGACCCTGGGCATGATCGTCCTCAACGACTCGTACGGCACCGGTCTTGCGAGCTTCGTCAAGGACGCGTTCGAGGCAGCCGGCGGCACCGTCGTTGCCGAGCCCACGTACAACACGGGTGACACGAACTTCTCGGCTCAGGTCTCCGAGGTCGTCGCGGCCAACCCCGACGCGATCGCTCTGATCACGTTCGAAGAGGTCAAGACGATCCTGCCCGAGCTGTTCGCCGCAGGCGTGCCCGCCGACAAGCTCTACTTCGTCGACGGCAACCTGTCGCAGTTCGGCAGCAACGGCATCGACGTGGGTGGTTCGCTCGAAGGAGCCAAGGGAACGCTTCCCGGCCTTTCGATCGACACGATCACCGACTTCACCGATTCGCTCAACACCTTCTGGGTCGATGAGGGCAACGAGGAGCTGACCGAGTTCAGCTACGCTGCCGAGTCGTACGACGCCGTCATCCTGCTCGCGCTGGCGTCGCTTGCCGCCGGCTCCACGGATGGCGTGGCGATCGCCGACAAGCTGGTGGAAGTCTCCGGCGGCTCTGGCGACGGTGAGAAGTGCACCACGTTCGCCGAGTGCGCCGAGATCATCAACGGCGGTGGAGTTGCGGACTACGACGGTATCTCCGGTCCGATCACGTTCGACGACGTGGGCGACCCGACCGAGGCGTCGATCGGCATCTACCAGTACACGGCAGACAACGACTACGTCGCGTACGAGTAAGCCTCACGGCTAGCGAGCGGGGCTCCGACCTTCGGGTCGGGGCCCCGCTTCTGTTGCGTGGGCATCCGTGCCCGCGGGCCTGCGGCTAACTCCTCAAACACGGGCCGCGCGGCAGCAGAGTTGTCGAATCCAGCCGACGAGGCGTCGATTGTGACGAGTTAGCCACGCTCTCCCGCAGGTCGCGGTGTGTTGCCGAGCCGCGGGTTTCGTGTGGCTAACTCCTCGAGATCGGCGTCATACCCGCCTCAGTCGGTCCGAGTTGTGCCGTCGGACCGGCGGGACTGAGGAGTTGCCGACGGGGCTGGGCCCGCAAGAGCGACGGATGCCGCGTCAGTGCAGTCAGGCCTCGGCTAGGCGCCGAGGGTGCCGAGGTAGAGGCCGATGACCTTCGGGTCGTTCAGCAGCTCGCGGCCGGTGCCGGTGTAGGCATCCTTGCCCTGATCGAGGACGTAGCCGCGGTCGCAGATCTGCAGGCAGCGGCGCGCGTTCTGCTCTACCATGATCGTCGTCACGCCGGCCTTGTTGATCTCCGAGACCCGCAGGAACGCGTCGTCCTGCCTCGCGGGCGACAGGCCCGCCGATGGCTCATCGAGCAGGATGACGGCAGGATCCATCATAAGCGCGCGACTCATAGCCACCATCTGGCGCTCACCGCCCGAGAGCGACCCGGCGCGCTGATTGAGGCGCTTGCCGAGCTCCGAGAAGATCCCCGTGACGAACTCCAGCCGCTCGGTGTAGAGCTTGGGGCGCTGGAAGAGGCCCATCTGGAGGTTCTCGGCGATCGTCAGGCTCGGAAAGACGTTGTTGGTCTGCGGGACGAACCCGACGCCCTTGGCGACGAGCTTGTTCGCCTTCAGGCCCGTGATCTTCTCGCCGTTGAGCGAGATGTCACCTTGGCGCACCTTCACCTGGCCGAAGATCGCCTTGAGCAGCGTGGACTTGCCGGCGCCGTTGGGTCCGATGATGCCGATGAGTTCGCCGTCCCAGGCGGTCAGGGTCGCGCCGTTGAGGATGTTGACTCCGGGCAGGTACCCGGCGTGGACGTCGTCGACCAGAACGACCGGGGTGCCCCCGCGGACGGGGGGACGCTCGTCGGTGGCTGCTGCGTCGGTCATGACTTCTCCGTCCCGGCGCTCTCGCCCGACTCAGGTGTCTTGCTGGGGCTGGCATCCGACTCGTGGTGAAGGGTCTTCTCGATCACCTCGTCGAACTCCTGCACCTCCTGCTGCAGTTCGATGGCCGCGGTGTTGAGTTCACCGGGCACGCGGCCCGTGACAACGCCCAGGTCGACATCCTGGTGCGACCCGAGGTAGGCATCGATCACCGCGGGGTTCTGCATGACGGTGTCGGGCGGCCCCTCGGCGACGATCTTGCCCTCGGCCATCACGACGACCCAGTCGGCGATGTGACGGACCATGTGCATGTCGTGTTCGACGAACAGCACCGTCATGCCCTCGTCCTTCAGGTCCAGGATGTGGTCAAGCAGCGACTGCGTGAGCGCAGGGTTCACCCCAGCCATCGGCTCATCGAGCATCACGAACTGCGGCGAGCTCATGAGGGCTCGCGCCATCTCGAGGAGCTTGCGCTGGCCACCCGACAGGCTCGCCGCGAAATCGGACTCCTTCGCGTCGAGCTTGAATTTCTTCAGCAGCACGCGGGCGCGCTCTTCGATCTCGGCATCCTGCTTTCGCCACAGGAACGGGAAGAGGGACGCTAAGAAGCTCTCGCCCCGCTGCCCCGTCGCACCGAGCTTCATGTTCTCGAGCACTGTCAGAAGTCCCAGAGCCTTGGTCAGCTGGAACGTGCGCACCGCGCCCATCCGCGACACCTTGAACGCGGGAACTCCCGCGAGCGCTGTGCCATCGAAGGTCCACGACCCCTCATCGGGCTTGTCGAAGCCGGTGAGCAGGTTGAAGAACGTCGTCTTTCCGGCACCGTTCGGGCCGATCAGGGCGGTGATCGCATTCCGCGGGATCTCGAGGTGCTCGACATTCACGGCGGTCAGGCCGCCGAACGTGCGCTTGACGCCGTCGGCGATGATGATCGGGTCGACCTTGGCGACACCCGGGCGGATCTCACCCTCATGAAGGCCTGTCGTCTTGGGGCGCGCTACCGGCGCGAGCGGCTCATCGGACAAAGCTCAACTCCTTCTTGTTCCCGAGGATCCCCTGCGGGCGGAAGATGATCAGCAGCATGAGCGCGACCCCGATCAGGACGAAGACCGACTGCTGTGCCTGCTCGCGCGAGAGGAAGGGCAAGAGCCCGGCATCCACCAGCGCGGGAAGGAGGTTGGAGAGGAACGCTCGCACGACCCAGAACAGCACAGCACCGAGCACCGGGCCGAAGATCGTCGCCGCCCCACCCAGCAGCAGCGCCGTCCAGATGAAGAAGGTCTGCGAGGTCACGTAGACGTTGGGGTTGACGTTCGTTCCCATCGCCGTGACGATGCCGCCGGCGGCGATGATGACGCCACCGATGACGAGGGCCTGCATCTTGAACGAGAACACGTTCTTGCCGAGCGACCGCACGGCATCCTCGTCTTCTCGGATGCCCTTGATGACGCGTCCCCAGGGGCTGCGCATCAGCGACCAGGTGAACAGCACGGCTACCGCGGTCAATGCCAGGCCGATGATGATGACCCACCACTGATCGCTCGTGTACGTCCACGGGCCGAAGCCATAGGTCCCCTGCGGCAGCGGGTTTGCCGCACGGAACTCGGCCTGGAAGCCGAACAGGCCGTCAGCAGAACCGGTGACGTCCTTGTAGGCGGTCGAGAGGAACAGCAGCCGCACGACCTCGGCGGCGGCGATCGTCACGATCGCGAGGTAGTCGCCGCGAAGACGCAGCGTCGGGATGCCGAGAATCAGCGCGAACACCGCTGCGAGCACGAAGCCGACGAGCGCCGCCGCCCACCACGGCAGCCCGAACGTCAGGATCGAGATCGCGAAACCGTAAGCACCGACTGCCATGAAGCCGGCGACACCCATGTTCAGCAGGCCCGCGAAGCCGAAGTGGATCGACAGGCCGATAGCCGCCAGCGCGAAGCCGAGGGTGGTGGGGCTGAGGATCTGGCTCAGCGTGTTGCTCAGAATCTGACCGAAGTCCATCGTCGTACCCCCTTCAGCCCACTCGCTCTTTTCGACCCAGGATGCCCTGTGGTCGGAAGAGGAGGATCAGAATCAGGACGACCAGCGCGCCCACATACTTGAGATCGTCGGGAACCCCGAACAGGCTCGTCGTCTCGACGAGGATGCCGACGATGAGGGATCCGACCAGGGCGCCGAGTGCGGTGCCGAGGCCGCCGAGGACCACCGCCGCGAACAGCAGCAGCAGGATGCTCGACCCCATGTCCCACTTGATGCCGGGCCGGAAGTAGGCCCAGAGGACGCCCGAGAGTCCAGCGAGCGAGGCCGCCAGGATCCAGACGATCCGTACGATCGCGTCCACGTCGATTCCGGATGCCGCCGCCAGCGATGGGTTGTCGGACACTGCCCGCGTCGCGCGCCCGATCCGACTGCGCGTGAGCCACAGAGCGAAGAGGATGATCACGACGACCGAGATGACCATGCTGAGCAGGTCCATCCAGGTCAGCACGATCGATCCCGGCAGCGGGATGACGCCGGAGAGCGGATTGGGCAGCTGCAGGGTGCCGCCGCCGACGAACATCTGGAAGATGTAGCGGAGGGCCAGCGAGAGCCCGATCGACACGATCATCAGCTGGACGACGCCGAGCCCCTTTCGGCGCAGGGGGCGCCAGAGCCCGGCATCCATCGCGTATCCGAATGCTCCTGACACGATCACCGCCAGCGGGACTGCCACGAGCAGCGGCAGACTCAATCCCACGGCGAACAGCAGCGCTATGAGGGCCCCGAAGGTGACCATCTCGCCGTGGGCGAAGTTCGAGATCCCGGTCGTGCCGTAGACGAGCGACAGGCCGATGGCCGCCAGCGCCAGCATCAACCCGAAGTTGACGCCATTGACCAGCCGCTCTAGCAACTGATCGATGAAGCTCGTCGTGTTGCGTTCGCCTTCACCGATGAAGAAGTTCGTCGTGACGCGGCCACCCGGCCCGACGGTGACCTCACGGACATTGGGCGAGGTGTCTTCGCCGGTCTCGTCGATGACAGCGATGCCCTCGGGGAGCGTCTCCTCGTTGAGGGTGACTGTGTAATCAGCATTGCGTTCGGGCACCCCGACCGACCACTGCCCGCTGGCGTCTGTCTCGACTGTCTGTTCGCCGCCGGGACCGTCCACCGTGAGCTCGACGCCCTCGAGCGGCTCGCCCTCGAGCTGCACGTTGCCGCTGATACGGTAGGGATCGTCCTCGGCCGCGTGCGCCGCGGTCGGCAAGGCGAGAAGGCCCATGAGGGTCAGTGCCAACGCCAGAAGCGCACCCGCGCGATTGCGCGTCGTCCTGGCTCGGGCATTCGGATGTGTCACTCAGACCTCCCGGACGGCAACGGCCGAGGAAGTCGCTTCGACCGTGATAGACGACCGTACGAGCGTAATGTGTCGGCGGTGTTTCCGGGGCATATTCGGGTGAGAACGATCCCATTCCGTTGCGGGGCTGGCCGCGAGGACGACTCGGGAATGTTGGCGAGCCCGCGAACGTAGAATTCTCTATAAGGCTCGCGACCGCAGGAGAAGCATGGACACTCACGACCCGTTCGGATTCGTCGGACTCACCTATGACGACGTTCTTCTGCTGCCGGGTCACACCGACGTCATCCCGAGCGAGGCCGACACGTCGTCCCGGGTTACGCGCCGCATCACTGTCGCAATCCCGCTCATTTCCAGCGCAATGGACACCGTGACCGAGGCGCGGATGGCGATCGCCGTCGCCCGTGAGGGGGGACTCGGCATCCTGCATCGAAACCTCTCGATCGAGGAGCAGGCGGCTCAGGTCGATCGGGTCAAGCGCAGCGAGTCGGGCATGATCTCCGACCCCGTCACAACGACTCCCGACGCCACGATCGAAGAGGTCGACGCGATGTGCGCGACCTACCGCATCTCGGGACTTCCGGTCATCGACGAGGAGGGAACGCTCGTCGGCATCGTCACTAACCGCGACATGCGCTTCGTGTCGGGCTTCGAGCGCAAGACCACCCTCGTCAAAGACGTCATGACCAGCGAGGGCCTCATCACCGCTCCCGTCGGGATCGGCGCGAATGATGTCATCGCGACCTTCGCCAAGCATCGCGTCGAGAAGCTGCCGCTCATCGACGACAACGGCAAGCTCGCGGGCCTGATCACCATCAAGGACTTCGACAAGAGCGAGAAGTACCCGCTTGCCACCAAGGACGAGCACGGGCGACTGCGCGTGGGAGCTGCCATCGGATTCTTCGGCGATGCGTGGGAGCGTGCTGAGGCGCTGCGGGATGCCGGAGTCGACGTGCTCGTCGTCGACACCGCCAACGGTCAGTCGGCGGGAGTCATCGACATCGTGCGGCGGCTGAAGGCCGACCCGTCGTTCGCGGGCATCGACATCATCGGCGGCAATGTCGCGACCCGCGAGGGTGCGCAGGCGCTGATCGACGCCGGTGTGGATGCCGTGAAGGTCGGCGTGGGCCCGGGCTCGATCTGCACGACGCGCATTGTCGCCGGTGTCGGCGTTCCGCAGGTCACGGCGATCTACGAGGCGTTCCAGGCTGCGCGCGAGGCTGGTGTTCCGGTCATCGCCGACGGTGGCCTGCAGTACTCGGGCGATATCGCGAAGGCGCTGGTTGCTGGCGCAGACTCGGTCATGATCGGTTCGCTGTTCGCCGGCACCGACGAGGCTCCGGGTGAGATCGTCTTCCAGGGCGGCAAGCAGTTCAAGCAGTACCGAGGCATGGGATCGCTCGGGGCTCTCCAGACGCGCGGCAAGAAGACCTCCTACTCGAAGGACCGGTACTTCCAGGCCGACGTCCCCACCGACGACAAGCTCATCCCCGAGGGGATCGAGGGGCAGGTCGCCTACCGCGGCCCGCTCGCTGCAGTCGCGTACCAGCTTGTCGGGGGCCTCCGGCAGTCGATGTTCTACGTGGGCGCCCGAACGGTCGAGGAGCTGAAGGCGAAGGGCAAGTTCGTGCGCATCACCTCTGCCGGCCTCAAGGAGTCCCACCCGCACGACGTGCAGATCGTGGTCGAGGCGCCGAACTACAAGCGCTGACCCGCGGCATCCGTCTGGTTCGCTCGCGAAGTCCGCAGATTCGCGCGAACCTCGCATTCTCTGCCCCGAATCCTGTGGAGTAGGGGCGATTCTGCGGAGTTGGCGGCTCCTCCCCAGGGCGGCAGTGCCGTCAAGAGCGTGCAGAAGGATGCCGCTCGCGGTCGTTGCGCTCGCTGACGGCACAGACTCGCGGTGTGACGCCAGAGCTCGAAGAGTGGTTGCGGCGGCAGGGTGGAGTCGCGCATCGGAGCGACATCCTGCGTGCCGGGTACAGGGTCGCGGCCGTGCGGGGGTTCGTGCGGGACGGGAAGGCGCGCGTCATCCGTCGCGCCTGGGTGACCCTTCCGGATGCCGCGCCCGATCTCGTCACCGCGGCCACCGCGGGCGGGCGGATCTCATGCCTCTCCCTCGCACGCAGGAGAGGGTGGTGGATGCCGCCAGACCTGGATCCGCATCCCCATCTGCATATGGTTCCCGGCTCCGGTTCCGCGCGCCTGCCTGACGGATGGCCGGGGCGCCTTCACTGGACGATCCCTCTCTCGCCGCCCGGGCGCAACCTCACGGCGACGGTCGAGGACGCGCTCGCGCACGTCGCCGGGTGTTTTCCTCACGACGCTGCGCTCGCCGTCTGGGAATCCGCGGTTCGGGTGGAGGGTCTTGCGCCCGAGGCGCTCAGGCGCATCCCCTGGACCTCTTGCGCCGCGCGAGACCTGGCTGGGGAGGTCGTCGGGCTCTCCGACTCCGGGCTCGAGACCCTCGTCGTCCTGCCGCTGCGCCGCTGGGGCGTTCCGGTGGTGCAACAGGCGAAGATCGCCGGACGATTCGTCGACCTCCTGATCGGCGAGAGGCTCGTGCTGCAGATCGACGGGTTCGCGCATCACTCCTCAAGCGCACAGCGCACGAAGGACATCGCCCACGACGCCGAGCTTGCGCTTCGCGGATACACCGTCATGCGCCTGAGCTACGCGCAGATCGTTCACGACTGGCCGGCGGTTGAGCGCAGCATCCGTCGCGCCCTCGCGGCACGTCTCCACCTCGCATCCTGAGCCCGCCTGCCGCCGCCCCGCCCCCGCATCGTCCAGGTCCGCAGAATCGCGCCAACGTCGCAGGATGCCGCGACGATCGTGCGAACTTTGCATGATTCTGCGAACTTCGTGGTGCCGGGCACGGCCCGGGGGTGGGGTGGTCGAGCCGCGCGGGGCGGGCGTATGGTCGGGGCATGTGCCGGAACATCCACACCCTTCACAACTTCGAGCCGGCTGCGACCTCGGATGAGGTGCACGCGGCGGCTTTGCAGTACGTGCGCAAGATTGCCGGGACGACCAAGCCGTCCAAGGCGAACCAGGATGCCTTCGACCGGGCGGTCCACGAGATCGCCCACGCTACCCAGCACCTGCTCGACGACCTCGTCGCCGTAACGCCGCCGAAGAACCGCGAAGAAGAGGCCGCCAAGGCTCGTGCTCGCGCCGTCGCGTCGGGGCGCTACTCGGTCGCGTAGGTCAGCTCGCGGCATCCGTTCGCCGACTGACCCGCTCGCTGGCGACCCCGAACTTCGCAGAACCACGCGAAGTTCGCAGGATTCTGCCCCGCAGGTGCGGAGTTGGTGCGATCCCGCGGAGTTGAGCGACGCCGGTCCGCACGCCGCAGCGCGGGCTAGCGTAGGGGCATGTCACTTCCTCCTCTCGTCGAGCCCATCGATGCGCTGACGGATGCCGAACGCGACCGCACCGCGCGCCACCGAAAACTCTTCGCTATCGGTGACCTGGGTCAGCGCCGCCTCGCTGCTGCTCGCGTCGCGGTCGTGGGAGCCGGTGGGCTCGGGTCCTCCGTCATCCTGGCCCTCGCCGCCGCGGGCGTCGGAACGATCGGCATCATCGACGACGACGTCGTGGACCTGACCAACCTGCACCGGCAGATCATTCACTCCGTTGACACAGTCGGCGAGCCGAAGACCGAGAGCGCTGCGGCTCGTGCGCGCGGCCTCGCCCCCGGGGTGCGCGTGATCGAGCATCCGGTGCGCCTGACCGCCGCTAACGCGCGCGGAATCCTGTCTGACTACGACCTCGTGCTCGACGGGTCCGACACCTTCGAGACCCGCGACGTCGTGGATGCCGCAGCCGCAGAGCTCGGCCTGCCGGTCGTGTGGGGGAGCGTGCTGGAGTTCTGGTCGCAGGTGACAGTCTTCTGGTCGGCACCGCCCGCGGGGGCCCAGCCGGTGCGCCTGAGCGACCTGTTCCCCGCCGGCTCGACCGGCCAGGTCGTCACGTGCGAGGAGGTCGGCGTCCTGGCGTCAGTCTGCATGCAGACCGGCTCGCTCATGGCATCCGAGGCGATCAAGCTCATCGTCGGCGAGGGGCGCCCGCTGCTCGGGCGGATCGCGGTCATCGACGCGCTCGCCGGAACGATGCGAGAACTCCCGGTCCGCTCGGCATCCGCCGTTCCCGCCCCCTCGCACGCATGATTTTCACGCGCACTGTCGCCGAACATCGCGACGCGATCCTCGCGGCGACCACGCCCTTGACGCCGGTGCGGGTCTCCATCACGGATGCCTGGGGTCGCACGACCGTGGAACCTGTCGTTGCCACCCTCGAGATCCCCGCCTTCGACAATTCCGCGATGGATGGCTACGCCGTCCGGACCGGCGACGGAGCCGTCCCGCGCACCGTCGTCGCCGACATCCCGGCAGGCGTTGCCCCCGGCGCCAGCATCGGGCCCGGGGAAGCAGCCCGGATCATGACAGGCGCTCCGCTTCCGGCGGGAGCCGACGCCATCGTGCCGCACGAGCAGACCGCGGAGCCGTTCCGTGACGTCGCGCCGGGATCGGTCATTCACCTCGACGCCGCGCCGACCCCCGGCGCGCACATCCGCGGCCGGGGAGACGACGTCTCGGTCGGGGATGCCGTGGTCGCTGCGGGCGAGCGGCTGGGCGCGCTGCAGCGATCGGCGGCGGCAGCGGCTGGTGCGGCATCCGTGCTCGTTCGCCCGGCCCCGCGCGTTGTGGTGATCGCCAGCGGCGACGAGCTGGTCGCGCCTGGTGAGCCCGTCGGGCCGGGGCAGATCCCCGAGTCCAACGGGCTGCTGCTCGACGGACTCGTGCGAGCAGCTGACGGTGTCGTCACCGAGCTCATCCGCGTCGGCGATGACCCGGCGGTGTTGCGGCGGGTACTCGCCCGCGTCGAAGCCGACTCCCCGGACGCGATCGTGCTGACCGGCGGCGCAAGCGTCGGCGCCTACGAGGTGGTGCGCGAGGTGCTCGAACCGACAGGTGTGCAGTTCCTGACGGTCGCGATGCAGCCCGGCAAGCCGCAGGGACACGGCGCCGTCGGCGGCATCCCGGTCTTCTGCCTGCCCGGGAACCCCGTGAGCGTCGCCGTGTCGTTCGAGGCATTCGTGCGCCCGGCGCTGCTGCGGATGCAGGGCAGACATGACGTGCTGCGCCCGATCGTGCGCCTGCGAGTCTCGACCGGATGGCGCACGCCGCCCGGTCGCGAGCAGTTCATGCCCGTCGCAATCGATCGGTCGGATCCCGCGGTATGGACGGTGCGTCCGGCGACAGCGGGCGGATCCGGTTCCCACCGCGCCGGTGCGCTCGCGCTCGCCGAGGCGTGGGCAGTGGTTCCGGCATCCGTCGAGGAGGTGGCCGCGGGCGATCTCGTCGATGTCATGCTGGTGACATGAGTTTCACGCACCTCGACGAGTCCGGTCACGCCCGCATGGTGGATGTCACCGGCAAGCAGCCGACGGTGCGTGCGGCCTCCGCGCGCGCCTTCGTTTCGATGGCTCCCGACACCGTCGCGGCGCTGCGTGAGGGCAGTGTGCCGAAGGGTGATGTGCTCGCGGTCGCGCGGATCGCCGGCATCCAGGCCGCCAAGCGCACCCCCGAACTGCTGCCGCTCGCGCACGTCATCGGGGTGCACGGCGTCGTCGTGGACCTGCAGATCGAGGATGCCGGAATGAGCATCACCGCGACGGTGCGCACCGCCGACCGCACCGGGGTCGAGATGGAGGCGCTGACCGCCGTGACCGTCGCTGCGCTCTCGGTGGTCGACATGGTCAAGGGCATCGACCGCACCGTCACCATCACGGATGCCTGCATCACCGCCAAAGAGGGCGGCCGCTCGGGATCGTGGACGCGTGCGGAGTGATGCCTGACGACCCGGTTTCAGGTCCGGGTGTGTCCGCCCCCCGTTCGCGAGCCCGGATCGGTGCGATCATCCTGTCGGGAGGCCGGGCATCGCGGATGGGTGGTATCGACAAGACCGCCCTGGAGGTCGCTGGTCGGTCGATGCTGCGACGTACGACGGATGCCGCGCTCGACGCGTGTGATGGGACAGTCATCGTCGTCGGCACGCCGCCCACGGACCCGGCGACGGGTCGTTACCCTGCCGAGGCCGGGCCGAATGCAGGATCAATGCCCTACGGAGCCGCGCCCACGGGTACGGGTGCGCCGTTCATCCTGCGTTCGGGACAGTCGGCCGCATCGCGCGTCGTGGTGATGAGCGAGGAGCCGGCAGGAGGCGGACCGGTCGCCGCGATCACCGCAGTGATCGGCCGCGTGGATGCCGACGAGGTGCTGCTGTTGGCCGGCGACCTCGCCGCAGGCGATCGCACCGTGGCGGCCCTCGTCGCGGCGGGCCGTGACGACCCCACCGGCGTGGACGGAGTCGTGCTCGTGGATGCTGCCGGTCGCCGCCAGTGGCTCTGTGCCCGGATTCGGACGCAGGTGCTCGCCGAGGCCACTGCCAGACTGACGAATCCGGTGGGGGCGCGGATGAGTGATCTGTTCGCCGACCTGCACTGCCGAGATCTGCCGGATGCCACCGGGGTGACGACCGATGTCGACACGTGGCAGGATCTGTCCCGTGCCCGGTCTCGAGAGTCAGGAGCCCGCATGAACGACCGCACCCTTCCGCCCGAGGCGCTCGATGAGTGGTCCTCGATCCTGCGCGACCGCTTCGGTCTGGATGCCGAGCAGGTTCCGATCGCACTCGTGCTCGACCTCGCGCGCGATGTCGCGCATGACGTCGCGCGCCCCGCTGCGCCGCTGAGCGCCTTCGTCGCGGGGCTCGTGGCGGGCCGGGCGGGCGGAACTCCCGAAGACACCGCGGCCGCCCTCGCCGAGGTCGTCGCGCTCGCCGGCGCGTGGGCCGAGGGTCGTGCTCCTCGCAGCGACGGGAGCGGAGTCTGATGGCGACGGTTCGCTACTTTGCCGGCGCGGCTGACGCAGCCGGTGCCGACGAAGAGATCCGCGGCGAAGTGACGCTCGACGCCCTGCGCGCTGCGATCGTGAGCGACCACGAACGCCTCGGATTCGTGCTGCCGCGGTGCGCGGTGCTCGTCAACGGAGAGCGCACGGATGCCGATATGCCGCTGTCGGCATCCGATGTCGTCGACATCCTGCCGCCCTTCGCCGGCGGCTGAGCGCGTCCGAAGTCCGCAGAATCGCGCGAAGTTCGCAGGATGAGGCCGTGGCGGTGCGACGTCCGCGCGACTCTGCGGACTTCGCGCGGGCATTTCGTGCGGGTCCGGATGCCGGGGTCAGCCGCCGATGGCGCTCATAGGGCGCTGGGGTTGCAGGAATCCGGGGTCGTCGATGCCGTGACCGGCGCGCTTACCCGCGATCGAGCTGCGCAGGAGGTCGGATATCGCGTCGTCGTCGGCCGGAGCCTGTCCCTCGGCTCCGCGGAGCAGCGGCAGCAGATCGGACTCTTCGCGCGCGAACAGGCAGTTGCGGATCTGCCCGTCAGCGGTCAGCCGTACCCTGTCGCACGCCCCACAGAACGGGACTGTCACCGAGGCGATGAGCCCGACAGTCGTCGGGCCGCCATCCACGAGGTAGTCCTGTGAGGGCGATGAACCGCGCTCGCCGATCGGTGTGAGCGTGAAGCGCTGCGTGAGCTTGTCGAGAATCTCGCCGGCATCGACCATCTCGGTGCGCGACCAGGTGTGCCCGGGATCCAGCGGCATCTGCTCGATGAACCGCATCTGCGCGCCGTTGTCGACCGCGAACTGCACCAGGTCGACGATCTCGTCGTCGTTGACGCCGCGCATCGGCACCGCGTTGAGCTTGAGCGGTGAGAACCCGGCGCGGCGAGCCGCACGGATGCCGCGCAGAACGTCATCCAGGCGATCGCGGCGCGTCAACTCCGCGAAGCGGCCCCGCCGCAGCGTGTCGATCGAGACATTCACCCGCGCAAGACCCGCCTCTCGCAGCGGCTCGGCAAGCTCGGGGAGTTTGAGTCCGTTGGTCGTCATCGACACCTCGAGCGGGCCCGCGACACCCTCGATCGCGGCCACGCGACGCACGACATCCACGATGTCGCGGCGCAGCAACGGCTCACCGCCGGTCAACCGAACCTCGACGATGCCGAGGCTTGCGAGAACGCCCGCAACCCGCACGATCTCGTCAGTCGTCAGGATGCTGCTCTTGGCGAGCCATTCCACACCCTGCTCGGGCATGCAATAGGTGCAGCGCAGCGAACAGCGATCGGTCAGCGAGATCCGCAGGTCCCGATGGACCCGGCCGAACCTGTCGACCAACTGCCCGCGCGAACCCGGCGCAGCATGATTGCCGGGCGCGGGATCGGACCCGACGCGTGCGCCAGCAGGGCGCGCGAGCGTCGTCGGCAGCGGAAGGTGGACGACGCTCATACGTCGAGCCCCACCCAGCTCGCGGTGCCGTCGTGCTCGTGCTGGCGCTTCCAGATCGGCAGGTCGGTCTTGATGCGCTCGATCAGCGCACGGCACACCTCGAACGCCGGTGCGCGGTGGGCGCTTGACACCGCGACGACCACGGCGAGGTCGCCGACCTCGAGCTTTCCGATGCGGTGCGTGACGGCGATGGCGCACTCGGCATCCGTCCCGCCGGCGCATGAGGCAGCGATCTCTGCCAGGGTCCGCTCCGCGTCGGGATGCGACGAGTATTCGAGCAGCGTCACCTCACCGCGCGCGCCCGGATCGTGGTCGCGAACCGTGCCGACGAAGGTAGCAATGCCGCCTGCCGTCGGGCCGGATACCGCCGCGATGTGCGCAGCGAGGTCGAGAGGCTCGTCGCTGATTCGCGCGATCCGTACGGCGTCTGCCATCAGTGGTCACCGCCCGTGAGCTGATCGAGCACGTGGGGCAGGAGGGGCAGCAGTGTCTCGAGGCCCTCGGTGGCACCGCGCGTCGACCCGGGCAGATTCGCGATCACAGCACCCGCGCCATCGACGACGCCGACGATGCCGCGCGAGAGCGCAGCCATCGGCGTGGATGCCGCGCCCTCGCGTCGCAGCAGCTCGGCGAGGCCCGGGACCTCCCTGTCGATCACGGTCCGGGTAGCTTCGGGGGTGCGATCGCGAGGTCCGACTCCCGTGCCACCGGTCGTGATGACCAGTCGCGCCCCGGCGTCGAGGGCGCGACGGATGCCGTCAGCAACCGATTCCTGCCCGTCGGCCACAACGATCGCGGCGTCGCACGCATACCCCGCTTCGACGAGTCGCCGCACGAGCGCCGGCCCCGTCGCATCCGGACGCTCCCCGGATGCCGCACGGTCGGATGCCGTCACGACGGCAGCTCGGACCGCGGCCCGGCCGGCGGGCACTGCGGCAGCATCCGTGGCGGCTGTCACGAGCTCGGCCGCCCCGCCGCAGTGTCGTCTCCAGCCCCGGTTCCCCGGCGCTCGAGGCGGATGATGACGGACTTCGAGGTCGGCGTTCCCGATCCGTCTGCCGTCGAATCCAGCGGCACGAGGACGTTCGTCTCGGGGTAGTAGGCGGCGGCGTTGCCGACGGGGGTGTCGTAGTGCACCACCCGGAACTCCTCGGCTCGCCGCTCGGATCCGTCGGTCCATACCGACACGAGGTCGACGATCTCACCGTCGGCGACGCCCGCGGCGTCGGCATCCGTACTGTTCACCAGTACGACGCGGCGCCCGTCACGGATGCCGCGGTACCGGTCGTCCTTGCCGTAGATCGTGGTGTTGTACTGGTCGTGGCTGCGCAGGGTCTGCAGCAGCAGGTGTCCCTCGGGGATCGTCGGGTACTCGAGCTCGTTGGCTGTGAAGAGCGCCTTGCCGGTGACGGTTGTGAATCGGCGCTCGTCGCGAGGGCCGTTCGGGAGGAAGAAGGTGCGTCCCTTCGCGATGCGCTCCTCGTAGTCATCGAACCCGGGAACGACGGCTTGGATGTGCGCGCGGACCGTCGCGTAATCGGCCTCGATGGCTTTCCAGTCGGCCCGGGGAGCATTCGGTAGGGCGTTGGGCCCTGCGAACAAGCGCTCGGCGATCCGAGCGACGATCGCCACTTCCGACAGCATGTCGTCGGCGGGGGGCTTCAGACGCCCTCGCGATGCGTGGACAGCGCCCATGGAATCCTCGACGGTGACGCGCTGGTCGATTCCGCCGCGGTGGTCGCGATCGGTGCGGCCGTGAGTCGGGAGGATGACGGCGCGCGTGCCGGTCACGAGGTGCGAGCGGTTGAGCTTGGTCGAGACCTCGACGGTGAGTCGGAGGTTTCGCATGGCGGCTTCGGTCACGGCGGTGTCGGGGGTGGCTGAGACGAAGTTGCCGCCCATCCCCATGAAAAAGCGCGCCTTGCCGTCGCGCATGGCCCGGATCGCTTCAACGGTGTCGTAGCCGTGGCTGCGGGGAGCCGCGAACGAGAACTCCGCGTCGAGGGCCTCGAGGAACGGTTCGGGCATCTTCTCGTAGATGCCCATCGTGCGATCGCCCTGCACGTTCGAGTGACCGCGCACCGGGCAGACCCCGGCGCCGGGCCGACCGACGTTCCCTTGCAGAAGTAGCAGGTTGACGACATCGCGCAGCGTCGCGACCGAGTGCTTGTGCTGCGTGAGTCCCATCGCCCAGCACACGATCGTCGCGGGCGATGCGATCACCAGATCGCCGATCTCCCGCATCCGTGCCTCGCTCAGGCCCGTCGCCGTTTCGAACTCGCTCCAGGATGCCGCCTGAATGAGGTCGGCGTAGGCGGAGAAGTCGCTCGTGTGCTGGGTCAGGAAGTCGGCATCCAGGATGCCCGGCTCGCCAGACTCCACGCGACGCTCGTGCTGCTCGAACACATGCTTGGCGAGCGCCTGAAACAGGGCCTGGTCACCGCCCATCCGGATCTGCACGAACTCATCGGCGATCGCGGTGCCATCCCCGATGACACCGCGCGGGATCTGCGGATTCTTGAACCGCATGAGCCCGGCTTCGGGCAGAGGGTTCACCGCGACGATCGTCGCGCCCTTCATCTTCGCCTTCTCGAGGGCGCTCAGCATGCGGGGGTGGTTTGTGCCGGGGTTCTGCCCCGCAACGATGATGAGGCTGGCGTTGTGGATGTCTTCGATCGATACCGTGCCCTTGCCGATACCCAGCGTCTGCGACAGCGCGACCCCGCTGGACTCGTGGCACATGTTCGAGCAGTCGGGGAGGTTGTTGGTGCCAAGCCCCCGCACCAGCAGTTGGTAGAGGAAGGCGGCTTCGTTCGAGGTTCGGCCGGAGGTGTAGAAGATCGCCTCATCGGGGCTGTCGAGGCCGCGCAGTTCGTCGGCGATCAGGTCGAGCGCCTCATCCCAGCTGGCAGGACGGTAGTGCGTGGCGCCTTCGTCGAGAATCATCGGTTCGACCAGGCGCCCCTGCTGTCCGAGCCAGTAATCGTCGTGGTCGAGAAGGTCGGCAATCGAGTGCTTCGCGAAGAAGTCGGCAGTGACGCGGCGTACGGTTGCTTCTTCGGCCACCGCCTTTGCACCGTTCTCGCAGAACTCGGCGATGTGGCGCTTGTCTTCTTCAGGCCACGCGCAACCGGGGCAGTCGAACCCGTCCTTCTGGTTCACGCGCAGCAGCGTTCGGGCGCTGCGCACCAGGCCCATCTGCTCGATCGACATCTCGAGAGCGTGCATCACGGCGGGAACGCCCACGGCTTCGGTTGCGGGCGCCGAGACACGGAGCTTCGACTCGTCGATATCTGCAGTGGGGGCTGACTTTGCCATGGTGGATTCTCCGGGTGGACTCTCCGGCGGGAGCGGCTGACCTCTCCACGCCGCCGGTCGACGTCGACCTGTTCTCCCGAGACTAACGCCGATCCTCGGCATCCGGCCTCGTCGCGCGGGTGCGGGGCACAATGGGAGCAGAACGAAGGGGTCCGAGATGGCAACTGGGATGGCGCGGCACCGCGTGACCCGCGTGCGGTGGAACGATGGCGTGGATGCTGCAATCACATCGACGCGGGAGGATGTCGTGGCCCGCGAAGAGCCGCTCGAGATCCGGATCGACGGCACGTCCTGGTCGGTGACGATGCGTACTCCCGGCGACGATTTCGACCTCGTTGCCGGGTTCCTCGTCTCCGAAGGCGTGATCGCTGCGCGCGATGAACTCGCCTCGCTGCGCTACTGTGCCGGATTCGACGAGTTCGGTCGCCGCGAAGAGAACACCTACAACGTCATCGACGCAGTGCTGGGCCGGGGCGCGGTTCCCCCGACGGATGCCCACGCTCGCCATTCCACGACGACCTCGGCCTGCGGAATTTGCGGTACCACCTCGATCGAGGCCGTCAGCAAGCAATCACGTTTCGATGTCGCAGGTGACGGCATCCGTATCGACGCCGGCACGCTGGCGAACCTGCCCGACGTGCTGCGGGAGAGCCAGGCACTGTTCGATCGGACCGGCGGCGTCCACGCTGCGGGCCTCTTCACCGCCGAGGGTGAGCTGCTGTGTCTGCGCGAGGATGTCGGGCGCCACAACGCGGTCGACAAGATCGTCGGATGGGCGGTACGCGAAGACCGCCTGCCACTGTCGGGGACAGTGCTGCAGGTGTCGGGGCGTGCCTCGTTCGAGCTCGTACAGAAGGCGCGGCTCGCCGGTATCCCGGTGCTCGCGGCCGTCAGCGCGCCCTCGTCGCTCGCGGTGGATCTGGCGGCGGCATCCGGGATGACCCTCGTCGGGTTCAGCCGCGGCTCGAGTCTCGCGATCTACACCTGTCCCGAGCGCGTGCTCGTGCCGGCGACGGCCGAGGTCGCGACGGGCTGAGCCGGCGACTCCGACGCGGAACGTCCCGCAGGCAGCCAGAGGGCAGCGACCGCGCTGATCACCAGCACAATGCCTCCCACGAACACCGCGGGCCGCGCCGCCTCGACGTAGAGGTCGGGAACCAGCTCCCCGCCGGCGCCGAGGAAGATCGCCGTGAGCACCGCGGTACCGAGGGCGAGTCCGATTTCGCGCACCGTCGAGTTGACACCTGATGCCTTCGCGTGATCGACGATGCCGAGGGTAGCCAGAAGCGCCGTCGCCGAGGGTGCGAACACGAGGCCCATCCCGACGCCGGCGATCACGAAGGGGGCGATCATCGCGACGTAGGGGGTGTCGAGATCCAGGATGGCGGCGATCCAGAGCAGCGCTGTCGCCTGCAGCACGAGCCCCACGACCATCAGGATGCGGGTGCCGATACGCGGTGCGAGAAGACCCGCGAGCGGTGCGATCGCCATCGGCGCCAGCGTCCACGGCGTCGTACGCACCGCCGCCTCCCAGGGCGAGGCGCCCTGCACAACCTGCATGTACTGGATGAGCAGGAAGATCGCGCCGAACGTGCCGAAGCTGAAGCCGAAGCCCGCGATATTGGTCACGGTGAAGCTTCGGTCGCGGAACAGGCGCAGAGGAACGAGGGGAGCCGATGCTCGCGCCTGCCAGGCGACGAATCCCGCCAGGAGCGTGATGCCGGCGACAAGCTCCGCGATGACCCCGAATGATCCCCAGCCGTCGTCGTTGCCGCGAACGATCGCGTGGACCAGCAGGACGACGCTCGGGGCGATCATGACGGCGCCGATCAGGTCGAGGCGCACGCGTGCTCCGCGGTCGTTGCGCAGAGCCCACAGGGCGAAGGGGATCGCGACTATCGCGATCGGAACGTTCAGCCAGAAGATCGCCTGCCAGTTCCACCCCTCCATGATCGCGCCGCCCACGAGCGGACCGACGGCGACCCCGAGACCCGAGACGCCACCCCAGATCCCGATGGCGAGCGGGCGACGTTCGGGGGAGACGCCACCTGAGAGCAGAGCGAGCGACAGAGGGAAGATGCCGGCCCCGCCGAGTCCTTGAACGGCGCGAGCGACGATCAGCTGCGACGGATCGGTGCTGAGAGTTGCGAGCACCGATCCGATCCCGAAGACGGCGATTCCGATCGCGAAGACCGTCCGGCGCCCGAACCGGTCGCCCAGGGCGGATGCCAGCAGGATCGCGCCGGCGAAGGCGAGCGTGTAGGCGTTGACGAACCACTGCAGTTCCTCGACGCTCGCGCCGAGGTCGCGGTGGAGCACCGGCAGGGCGTTGGTCATCACGAGGTTGTCGAGCGTGGCCATGAACATCGGAACCGACGCGGCCGCGACCACCAGGCCGAATGCACGATGCCGCGGTGCGGTGAGGTGCGAGGGCGGCGCAGGAGCCGGATCGAGCGTGGTGGTCACGGGATGCCTCCGTTGATGTAATCGGATGATTACTTGGACTGTAGTAATCGACTGATAACATGTCAAGCATGGTTCAGAACGGCACGCAACGACGCATGAGTTCCGATGAGCGCCGCGCCGAAATCCTGCTGGCCGCTCACGCTGTGTTCGGTGCCCGCGGGTACGAAGGAGCCACCACAGACGAGGTAGCTCGCGCCGCCGGCGTGAGTCAGCCGTACGTGGTCAGGTTGTTCGGAACGAAGGAATCGCTGTTCCTTGCCGTATTGCACGACGCTCTCGATCAACTGCTCGACGGATTCCGCGCCGAACTCGACGCCCCCGCCGACGCTCCGGCGCAGGAGCGTATGGGGGCTGTCTATCTTCGGCTTCTCCAGGTGCGGGGACTCCACCAGACCCTCTCGCACGCGTTCCTTCTCGGCGGTCATCCGGTGATCGGACCCGCCGCCCGCCAGGGCTTCGTGAAGGTCTGGCGCTTCCTCCGCGACGAGGCCGGATTCGATGCCGACACCGCCCAATCGTTCCTTGCGGAGGGGATGCTGATCAACACCATGATCGGGTTGCGCCTCATCGACGAGGTCGACGCGGATGCCGGCATCCACGAGCTCTTCGAAACATGCTTCCCGACCACGATGCGCGCCGTCCGCGACGTCGCGCCCCGCGGCAACGAACCGTGGTGATGGCTGTGCGGCGCCTCTTCCGGAGCGGCGAACCCACACCTTTCGCCGCGAACCCACGCGATCCGGCGCGTATCGCGTGTGGGGTGGGACCGAAACGTGTGGGTTCGGCGCGGGGCTGGGATCACGCGCGGTATCGCCACACCCCACCGGTAGGCTGGGGCGCGTGACCATGGAGATCGAGATCGGCCGCGCCAAGCGGGCTCGCCGCGCGTACTCGTTCGACGACATCGCCGTCGTTCCCTCGCGCCGCACCCGCAATCCCGAGGATGTCTCGACTGCCTGGTCGATCGACGCGTTCCAGTTCGACATCCCGGTGCTCGGCGCCCCGATGGATTCGGTTGTGAGCCCGCAGACGGCGATCATGCTCGGTCAGCTCGGCGGACTCGGTGTCCTCGATCTCGAGGGGCTCTGGACCCGGTACGACGACCCCGAGCCGCTGCTGGCTGAGATCGCGTCTCTCGACGAGGCGACGGCAACCTGCCGGATGCAGGAGCTCTACTCCGAGCCGATCAAGCCCGAGCTCATCCGTGAGCGACTGCAGCAGATCCGTGACGCCGGAGTCACGGTGGCCGGTGCTTTGACTCCGCAGCGCACCCAGCAGCTGTACGAAACCGTGGTCGCCGCGGGTGTGGACCTGTTCGTCATCCGTGGCACGACGGTTTCGGCCGAGCACGTCTCGAGCGTCGACGAGCCCCTCAACCTCAAGAAGTTCATCTACGACCTCGACGTGCCTGTCATCGTCGGCGGTGCTGCGACCTACACGGCAGCCCTGCACCTCATGCGCACGGGCGCCGCGGGCGTGCTCGTCGGCTTCGGCGGGGGCGCAGCCTCGACGACGCGCGGGGTTCTCGGCATCCACGCGCCCATGGCCACGGCGGTAGCCGACGTCGCCGGCGCGCGCCGCGACTACCTCGACGAATCGGGCGGGCGCTACGTCCACGTCATCGCCGATGGCGGTGTGGGAACCTCCGGCGACATCGTCAAGGCTCTCGCGATGGGCGCGGATGCCGTCATGCTCGGCGTCGCTCTCTCGCGGGCAACCGACGCGCCGGGCCGTGGATACCACTGGGGCCCCGAGGCTCACCACTCGAAGCTCCCGCGGGGGCGTCGCGTGAAGGTGGACCAGGTGACGAACCTCGAATCCGTGCTCTACGGTCCTGCTCCGGTCGCTGACGGCACCGCGAACCTGATCGGGGCGCTGAAGAAGTCGATGGCCACGACCGGCTACTCCGACCTCAAGGAGTTCCAGCGCGTCGAGGTCGTCGTCGCGCCGTATACGGGCGGATGACAGACCAGACAGTCTTTCCCCCGACCCTGCGGGAGGTCATGCTCCGACCCCGCTGGATCGGCGTCCTGCTGCTCTCGCTCGTCGTTGCGGGCGTGTTCGCGTGGCTGGGGCAGTGGCAGCTTTCTCGCGCGATCGACACCGATCCGCTTCCGCCTGGAACCACCGAGGAAGTCCAGCCGCTCGCCGAGATCGCCGGGCCCGGCGAATACCTCCCCGAGCCTCTCGTCGGCCAGCGCGTCGAGGTGACGGGCACGTGGGTCCCCGAGGACTTCCTTGTCGTCTCGTCGCGCTTCAACGACGGCGTCGAAGGCTTCTGGGTCACCGGTCAGCTGCGTATCGCCGACACGACGGGACCGACATCCGTGGCCGTCGCCGTCGGCTGGGCGCCGACGCTCACCGTCGCCGAATCCGCCGCCGAGGCGCTCGAGCAGACTGCGGTCGCGGGGGAGCCCGTGACGGTCGTCGGTCGGTTGATCTCGGACGAGGGTCCGGTGCCGCCGCCGCGCGGCGAGCCGCCGTTCACCATGACACGGATGTCGCCGGCGGCACTCCTGTCGCAGTGGCACGACACCGCGGGCCTTGACGTCTATCGCAGCTACATCGCCTCGCAGTCTGCGCCGGCGGGCCTTGTGGACATCGCCTCGCCCGCGCCGGATGCCGGGTCCACAGTCAACTGGCTGAACATCTTCTACGCCGCCGAGTGGGTGGTCTTCGCCGGCTTCGCCTTCTATTTCTGGTACCGCCTCGCCAAGGATGCGTGGGAGAAGGAAGTCGAAGAGCTCGAGGATGCCGCAGCCGCGGCATCCTCGTCGGGAAGCGCCGGCGCGACCGGCGACTAGAATGGGCCCATGCCCCGCGAGCCGAAACCGTCGTCTTTTCCGGCCATTCGCGGAGCCCTGACCTTTTACCAGGTCGCCTCGATCATCACCGGTGTCATGCTGCTTCTGCTGCTGGCCGAGATGATCCTCAAATACTCGCCGCTGCACGTCGAACTGTTCGCGGGTGGCTCCGGTGGTTTCCTCTGGTTCGCGCCGGTGCTGGTCGGCCCCGGATGCGAGTGGTACTCGCTTTTCGTTCCCGGCGGTCTCGGCTGCGACCTCGAGTCAGCGGGCGACGGTGTCAACGTGTCGCTGTCGATCCTCGTCGGCCACGGCTGGTTCTACGTCGTGTATCTCTTCGCCTGCTTCCGCATCTGGAGCCTCATGCGGTGGCGGTTCGGTCGCTTCATCGCGCTTGCGCTCGGCGGGATCGTCCCCTTCCTCTCCTTCTTCATGGAGGCTCGCGTCGCCCGTGAGGTCAAGGCCTACCTCGCTGCGCGCGAGTCCGAGAGTCACGATCTCGCTGAGCAATCCAGCCTGACCCGCCAGAACCCCACAGTCTCCTGACCCAACGCTCCTGGGTTCCAGGGGCGCCGACCGAAAGCATCCGGTGACAGAACAGACCGAGACCTCGCAGCGACCCGTCCTCGTCGTCGACTTCGGCGCGCAGTACGCCCAGCTCATTGCCCGTCGCGTGCGAGAGGCGGGCGTCTACAGCGAGCTCGTGCCGCACACCGCGACGGCCGCCGAGATCGCCGCGAAGAACCCGATCGGCATCATCCTGTCGGGCGGGCCCTCGTCCGTGTACGAACCCGGCGCGCCGACGCTTGACCCGGGCGTGTTCGATCTGGGCGTGCCGACCCTGGGCATCTGCTACGGATTCCAGGTAATGGCTCAGGCTCTCGGCGGCGTCGTGGCCAACACGGGCCTGCGCGAGTACGGCGCGACGGATGCCAGCATCATCCGCGACGAGAGCGTGCTGTTCGACGGTCAGCCCGCCGACCAGAACGTGTGGATGAGTCACGGCGATCAGGTCTCGGAGCCTCCCGCGGGGTTCGAGGTGCTCGCTCGCACCGGAGCCACCCCGGTCGCCGCGTTCGGAAACGACGCGCGTCGCATGTACGGCGTGCAGTGGCATCCCGAGGTCAAGCACTCCGATCACGGCCAGCGGATCATCGAGAACTTCCTGCACAAGGCCGCGGGTCTTCCCGCCGACTGGAACAGCGGCAACGTCATCGCTGAGCAGGTCGATCGGATCCGCGCGCAGGTCGGCTCGGGACGCGTGCTTTCGGCACTGTCGGGCGGTGTGGACTCTGCCGTGTCGACAGCCCTCGTGCACAAGGCCGTCGGCGACCAGCTCGTTGCGGTCTTCGTCGATCACGGGCTCCTGCGCAAGGGTGAGCGCGAACAGGTCGAGCAGGACTACGTCGCCTCGACCGGCGTACGGCTCGTGACCGTCGACGCGCGGGAAACGTTCCTCACGGCGTTGGCCGGTGTCAGCGATCCCGAAGAGAAGCGCAAGATCATCGGCCGCGAGTTCATCCGCGCCTTCGAGCGGGTGCAGCGCGAACTCGTCGACGAGGCCAAGGCCGACGGCGAGCCCATCCGCTTCCTCGTGCAGGGCACCCTGTACCCGGATGTCGTCGAGTCCGGTGGTGGCACAGGCACCGCGAACATCAAGAGCCACCACAACGTCGGCGGGCTTCCCGAGGACCTGCAGTTCGAGCTCGTCGAGCCGCTTCGCACCCTCTTCAAAGACGAGGTGCGCGCCATCGGGCGTGAGCTGGGGCTTCCCGAGGTCATCGTGGGTCGCCAGCCCTTTCCGGGGCCCGGTCTTGGCATCCGCATCGTGGGTGAGGTCACCGCTGACCGCCTCGAGATCCTGCGTGATGCCGACGCCATCGCCCGCGAAGAGTTGACCAAGGCGGGGCTGGACGGCGAGATCTGGCAGTGTCCGGTCGTGCTCCTCGCCGACGTGCGGTCGGTCGGCGTTCAGGGCGATGGGCGCACGTACGGGCATCCGATCGTGCTGCGCCCCGTCTCGAGTGAAGACGCGATGACCGCCGACTGGACCCGGCTGCCGTACGACGTGCTCTCGCGGATCTCGAACCGCATCACGAACGAGGTGCGTGAGGTCAACCGTGTCGTGCTCGATGTCACCTCCAAGCCCCCGGGGACTATCGAGTGGGAGTGACGCGGAGCGGCGCTCACACTCGGGCGATGGTGCTGTGTGGCACGTGACCGTCGGAGCGGGCGAGTGGGAGTAGCTCCCACCGCTGGGGGTGCGTTGCCTGGGGCGCGCTACCTCGTCCTTGCGTCGCGGCTCGTTCCCGATCGCGACGGTGGTTTCACGATCTCGGTGCTCCGGCGGGCGCTCGATATGGCAGCCGCGGGCGCGGAGATCACGCTCCTGACGGTCGATCCGGGGGAAACTGCCGACCACGACACTCATCGAGCCGAGTGGGTGCGGCGTGGTCTCCTTGGCAGTGAGGGGAGTCTTCGGAATCTGTTCGATGACGCGCGCTCGGATCCGTCGTGGTTGCGGCGCTCGGCGATTCCGGGGCCGGTGCCGTCCTCCCCGTGGCCGACGCGGGTTGTCACCGACGGCTCGGGCGCGGCGATGCTCGACTTGCCGGTGGTGAGCGGCGATGCCGCGTGGCATCTGACTGACGCTCCGGTTCGTATCTACGACGGCGACGGAGACGTGATTGGGTGGCTGCCGGGGTTCGGTGGCCTCTACCGCGCCTGGCTGAACGCTGTCGCAGCCGAATCGGCGGATGGCGGCGCGGAGCGCGCCCCGGTTGTCGTGCTGTGCGAGGCGCGGCAGATCGGCGAGACGCTGGTCGCGTCTGGCGGACCTGCGCTGGATGCCGGCATCCGTGTGCTGCATACGACGCACGCCTGTCATGTCCTCTCCCCGTTCCAGTGGGACTCGCCGATGGATGCCGCATGGCAGCGGTGGTTCGAGATCGCAGACCGGTTTGACGGCGTGTTGTGGCTCACGCCTTCGCAGCGCGACGACGTCGAGCGTCGGTTCGGCGGCCGACTGCGGTCGTTCGTCGTGCCGCATCCTGCGCCGGTCGTGTCGGCGCCGAGCGATCCCGTTGCCGGCCGCATCGTCATCCTGAACTCGCTCATTCCTCGCAAACGCGTCGATCACGTGCTGCGGGCGCTTCCCGCGATACGTGCCGCGGTCCCCGCCGCGCACCTGTGCGTGTACGGTGACGGCGGGTCGGGTGCGCAGCTGCGCGCTCTGGCGACGGAGCTGGGCGTCGCCGATGCTGTCGAGTGGCTTGGTCACGTCGCCGATCCGGCGACGCAGGCCTGGGCATCCGCCGACGTTCTCGTGCTCGCGAGCACGAACGAGGGGCAGCCTCTCGTGATTCTGGAGGCGCTGGCGGCCGGCGTTCCCGTGGTCGCCTACGACATGCCCTACGGGCCCCGCGACACCCTCGCGTACGGCGGAGGGGTGCTCGTCAGCGATGGCGACATCGACGCCCTCGCCGCGGCGCTCATCGACGTGCTCTCGGACCGTGGCCTCCGTTCGGAGCTTTCAGCCTCGGGACGAGCAGCTGCGGCGGCGATGGATGCCGCGGCATCCATGCGCGCCCTCGGCGACGCGGTTCGCACTGCCCTGGCCGACCCCGTCAGCAGCTGACCCCTAGCGCCGCCGGATGCTCGAGTCGCAACGGCGCACAGGATGTCCGACGCGCCGGGCGTCTTGGGTGTGCGCACGGCGTGTCGGGTAGCGGATGCGCCGTTGCGACAGGGGTGAGGTGTCAGGGGCGAGACGGATGCCGGGCGCGGGCCGTGCGACGGATGCAGAAGGGCCGCCCGACTCCGAGGAGTGGGCGGCCCTTCTGTAGATCGGTGCGTCAGTTGCTGCCGCGCAGGATCGCGAGGATTCGCAGGATCTCGACGTACAGCCACACGACAGTGACCATGATGCCGAAGGCGCCGAGCCAGGCGTACTGGCGGGGGGCGCCGTTACGCACACCCTGCTGGATCGAGTCGAAGTCGAGCACCAGCGAGTACGCCGCCATGATGACCACGAAGACACCGATGATCAGTCCGAGTGGGATTCCGAAGACCTGCTGACTCAGCAGACCGAATGCGCCACCGGCGATCGGGACATTGAAGATCATCAGCATGACGTTGATGAGCGAGAAGACGAGGTAACCGATCATCGCGATCATGAAGACCTTCGTCGCCTTCTTGGAGGCGCGCACCTTGCCGCTTGCGAACAGGGCCAGGGTGACGCCGACGACAGCGACGGTCGCGAGCGTTGCCTGGATGACGATGCCGGGCCAGATGAACTCGAAGAAGGCCGAGATCGCGCCGATGAACAGGCCCTCGAAGGCCGCGTAGCCCCAGATGAGAGCCGGGCGGATCTTCTTACGTGACGTGAATATCACGACCATCGCAAGCACGAATCCGCCGAGTGCACCAATGATCCACGGCGCCATCGTCGGGCTCGGGTTCGCCGCGGTAACCGGGGCCATCGTCCACAGCCACCCAGCGACAGCCGTCACCAGCAGGATCGCGAACAGGCCGATCGTCTTGATGACGGTGTCTTCGACAGTCATCCGCCCGGTCTCGATCGCGCCGGCCGACGGCGCTGCGTAGGCACCCTCCAGCTGGGCGTTGACCGCGGCGTCCGTTGCTGCAGCCGGGGGCGCGTACTTCGTCTGCGCCCCGGAGCCGGTCTGGCCGCTCGTCGGGAAAGCGCGGCCCGCGCCCTGCTCCTGGAACGCGGGGTTGTTGAATGCGGGGTTGTTTCCAGCCGCCACGAGTTCACACTCCAAAGTTCGTGAAAAACAGCCGTCTGCTGTTGATCAAGGCTATCGGACGGGGGCACCTGAATGACCCGTGGCCGCTGTGAAGCCGCCATGAAAGGCTAGCCTGAGCGCGTGAGAAGGCCCCTCATCATCGGCCACCGCGGTGCGCCCGGCTACCGTCCCGAACACACGCGCAGCTCCTATGAGCTCGCGATCCAGATGGGGGTGGACGCCGTCGAGCCCGACCTCGTCGTCTCCCGGGACGGGGTTCTCGTCATTCGTCATGAGAACGAACTGTCAACCACGACGGATGTCGCAGACCGTCCCGAGTTCGCCGGCCGGCGCACGATCAAACGGATCGACGGGCTCGACCACTCGGGGTGGTTTGCCGAGGACTTCACCTGGGATGAGCTCGCGACCCTCCGCTGCCGGGAGCGGATTCCGGGCATCCGCCCGGGGAGTGCTGCCTTCGACGACCAGGAACCGCCGCTGCGGCTTCGGGACCTGCTCGCGCTGTTGGATGACCATCGCGCGGGTGGGCGTGAGGTCATCCCCGTCATCGAGATCAAGCACGCCGCCTACTTCGCGTCGCTCGGTCACGATATGGCGCGCCTTGTCGAGGCCGAGCTGGCAGCGAGCGGGTGGAACGAACGCCGCGTGGTCATCGAGTCGTTCGAACTGGCCATCCTTCGCCACCTGCGCGAGCGGGGCACGAGCGCTGAGCTGGTGTTCTTGATCGACGCCGACGGCATCCCTGCCGATCAACTCTCTGACCCGACCGCGCGAACCTACGCCGACTGGATGGCGCCCGACGGACTGGATGTCCTCGCCACCGAGGTCGACGGGATCAGCCCCGACAAGATGATCATCCTTGCCCCGGATGCCGAGGGCCGCGCAACCGGTCCGGCGCCGCTGGTCGACCGGGCGCATGCACGGGGGCTCGCCGTCTTCACGTGGACGTGTCGGCCCGAGAACGCGTTTCTTCTTCCCGAGTATCAGACGGGCACTCTCGCGGAGTACGGCGATTGGCGAGGCGAGTGGGCGGTGCTGCAGAGGGCCGGTCTCGACGGCGTTTTCGTCGACCACGCCGACCTTGGCGTCGAGGTCTTCGGCGTCTAGGCCGTCGGTGAGGGTGTAGACGCCACGAGCGATGCGCGGGGGCCTCGGCCCCGCTATGGCCGTGATCGCGGCGCCGCTCGCTCTGGCGCGTGCGAGGGCAATCCCGAGCTGGCCCGGCGTGCTCGCTCCAGGACTCCCGCGGGTCTGCTCGAAGCCAACGACCCCCTGTCCAATGCTTGACAGACGGCGCCGGGGAAGCGAATCTTTGTGGAAGGGGTGACCTGAGGTGGATGGACCTGTGCAGCGCGGTGAACGGGGTCTGCAACCCACAGATCCCGGCGTGCGCGCGGAATCTGCGTCTGCGGAGCGCATTCTGCTCTCGCTCCAGATCCAGCCGTGGACGCAGTTTGCGTTGCTCGCCGCCACGGTCGGGGTCATGGTCACCGCCCAGATCTACGGCGACAGTGCGCTCACCCCGGCGGCCTTCGCCGGGTTCGGCTTCATCCTCGCCGGTGCTATCGCCATCGGCATCCTGGCCCGGTTGCGGCCACGCACCCATACGGCGTGGATTGCGTTGGTTCCGCTCGCGGCGCTCGTGGGGATCCCCCTGATTCGGAACGAAGCCGTCGATGTGGTCGACGGCATCGGCTTCATGATGGTCTTCCCCCTCGTCTGGCTCGGCGCCGCGTTCTCGCTGCCGGCGGTCGTGGTCGGTATCGTGCTTGCGGGGGCCATTCCCCTGATGCCGGCGATCGGTGCGGGCCGGGTGCCCGATTCTGCGCCCGAGTGGATTTCGTTCGGTGTGTTTCTCACCTTCGCTGCCCTCATCGCGCTGTCGGCCTTTGCCACCGGTCACCAGCTTCGACGGGAAGTGGCCAGTCGGGAGGCGGCCCTGGCCGCGTCTCGGGCTGCGTCCGAGGCGCAGGAGCGCCTCTCGGCGATCCTGCGCGCCGTATCGGAGGCCACGGAAGACGCCGTCTTGGTGTTCGATCCGGACGGGCGTGTGCTGACAGCGAATGACTCTGCTCAGCGACTTGCCCATCTTGCCGGAACGGATCTCACGGGACATGCCACTCCGGGGGGCCGAAAAATCTTCTCCGCAGACCGGCGCACGCCGCTTCTCCCGTCGGCGGAAGCCATATCGGCACTCGCTCGCAGCGGCGAGGTGCGGGGCCGCATCGCCTGGCTCGGCGAGGCAGACCAGGTCGCGGTGAGCTACTCGGCACGACCGATCTTTCGTGCTGGAGAGCCGCTCGGTACGGTCTTGATCGCACACGACGTCACCGACCTCGTCGAGGCGATCGAGGTGCGCGATCGCTTTCTGGATGCCGTGAACCACGAACTGCGTACGCCGCTGACCGTGCTCATGGGCGAGACGGAACTGGCGCGGGATGAGGAGGTCACTCCCCGGGTGGCCGCCCGTCTCGAACGGGTCGACTCGGCCGCGCAGCGTCTGTTCGCGACCGTCGAACACTTGCTCTCGGCTTACCGACACTCGGTGCGGGCGCTCTCGCACACGACAAGCGTGGCCCTGGCGGTCGGGGATGTGATCGAGCGCCAGTCGGGCCTTGCCCAAGAATCCGGGGTGAGCGTGGTCTTCACCGATCACGGCGCCGAAACGACGAGTGTGGACGCCCGAAGCCTCGGGGGCATCGTCGAGGAGCTCCTGCGCAACGCGGTGCTCTGTTCCCCCCGAGGCGCAACCGTTTCCGTGGAGACACGACGTGAGGGGGACTGCCCGACGATCGAACTCACGGACTCTGGCGTCGGGATGAGCGACACGGAGCGTCGCCGCGCCTTTGATCGGTTCTATCGCACGGACTTCGCCCGCCAGCAGGCGCTACCGGGTGTCGGCCTCGGCCTGTCGATTGCCCGCAATCTGGCAGACGCGAACGGCGTTTCGATCGAACTCGAACCCGCCTCGACGGGTGGAACGTGCGCGCGGCTCACCCTGCCGCCAGCGATTGCTCCCGTGGATGCGACGGCGTGACGACCTCCGCCGGAGGGGCCGCGAGAAGCCGCCGTCCTCGCATAGGGTGGCACCATGGATGCCGCCTCTGATCCACCCGGCGCCGCTGCAACAGGCATTGTCGCGACCGGTCTGCGTCGCTCGTTCGGCAAGGTCGAGGCGGTTCGCGATGTCTCACTGCATGCGCGCGCCGGCGCGGTTACGGGGCTTGTCGGCCCCAACGGGTCGGGCAAGACGACGCTCTTTCTCATGCTCGCCTCGCTGCTCACCCCGGATGCCGGAACGATCCGCATCGGTGACGTCGATCCGATCGAAAGGCCGCACGCGGCCCGTGCCCTGCTGGGATGGATGCCGGACTCGCTCGGCACGTGGGGGGCGCTCTCTGCCCGAGAGACACTCATCGTCACCGGTCGGCTGCACGATCTTCCGAAGGATGCCGCGAGAGCCCGCGCCGACGAGCTTCTCGAACTCGTCGACCTGACCGCGCTCGCCAAAGCTCCTGCCCGCGTGCTCTCGCGTGGACAGAAGCAGCGTCTGGGACTTGCCCGCGCGCTGGTGCACGACCCGCGAGTGCTGCTGCTCGACGAGCCCGCATCAGGGCTCGACCCGGCTGCCCGCGTCGAGCTTCGACACCTGCTGCGCCGATTCGCCGCCGAGGGACGCACCGTGCTGGTGTCCAGCCACGTGCTCGCCGAACTCGAGGAGGTCATCGACGATGCGGTGTTCCTTCTCGAAGGGAGTTCCGTCGACTCGGGCGCAGCGATCGCGGCACGACGCACGCGCGACTGGCGCATCCGACTGCTGGGGCAGCAGGCGGATGCCGCAGCATCCGTTGCCGCAGCGCTTGAGTGGCCGATCGAGGCAGTTCGAGTCGACCGTTCGGACGTGCTGATCCCGCTCGCGACAGACGAGGATGCCGCCGGGGCGCTGCGCCGACTCGTCGAGCGCGGCATCCCGCTGACGGAGTTCGCCCCCGCCGTCGGTGATTTGGAACAGGCCTTCCTCGACCTGCGTGGAGGTGAGGGAGCATGAGCGGGACCCGCCTGTGGACGCTCGTCCGTCTCGACCTGACCCAGCGGGTGCGCAGCGTCGCCTGGTACGTGATGCTCGGCGTGTTCGCCGCGATTCTCGTCGTGGTGACTGCCCTGTCTTTGCTCTCGTTCTCATACGCGGGAGGTGCTGGCGCGGGCGCCGGTGTCTACTCCGTGGTCGTCTTCGTGGTGCTGCTGCTGGCCGTTCTCGTCTCGCCGACCCTGTCGGGAAACGCGATCAACGGCGACCGGGATGCCGCAAACCTTGCGCCCGTGCAGGTGACGCTCGCCACGACGGCCGAGATCGTGCTCGCGAAGTTCCTGGCGGCGTGGCTCACGGGTCTGTCATTCGCCGTGATCGCGGTGCCGTTCATGCTCGTTGCCGCCGTCAGTGGCGGAGTCGACCCGCTCGTCGTGCTGGTCTCTCTCGTGGTGCTGATCGTGGAGATCGCGATCATTGCCGCGATCGGTGTGGGTCTCAGCGGCATCGTTGCCCGTCCGCTGTTCTCCGTAGCCGTGACCTACCTGGTGGTGGCGGCCCTCGTCATCGGCACGCCGATCGCGTTCACGCTCGGTGGCGCGGCGATCCGCACCGACGTCACGCAGTCGTACCGCAGCTACATCTACGACGACGCGACCGGCATGACCTCGAACCCGCCCGAGTGCGGCCCCTGGGAGAGCGCCACGTACGAGGTGCCGAGGTTCGACACCGTGTGGTGGATTCTCTCGGCGAACCCGTTCGTCATCCTTGCTGACGCCACACCGGCACGCTTCGACACGAGCGGGTACCCCGAAGACCTCTTCGGCAACTTCTCGTACCTCGTCCGCAGTGCCCAGATCCCGCCGCAAGACACCGTGACCTGGGACGACTGCGCGCGGATGCCGCAGCCGACGCCCACGCCCGAGGAGATCTACAACCAGACGACGCCGAGCTGGTTCGTGGGCCTCGCCGTGCAGCTCGTGCTCGCGGGGGCGCTGCTGTGGTGGGGCGGGGCGCGCACCAGGACGCCGTCGCGCACGCTGCCGCCGGGCACGCGCATCGCCTGACCCGAATTCCCAGTAGCGTGAGGGAATGAGTTCGGCGGTGCGGCGAAGCATCCTCGCTGGTGCCACGGCAGTCGTTCTGCTTGCCCTCGGCGCTGGCGTTGCCGTGGTCGTGACCGACGCCCTCGGCATCCGGACCGAAGCCGCCGCGCAGATGCAGCCGCAGCCGCCGGCCGTTGCCCCCGCTGTGGATGTCGTCGCGCCGCCGCAGTTCACGAGCGTTGACGCGCCCAGCGGACCCCGCTACGAGGCTGCGCTCGACGAGCTGCTCGATGCCGTGGCCGATGCGCCGAGCACAGGTGCCGACGCGCCCCTGACGGTCAGCGCGGGCGATGACCCGGATGACGAGTCCTATCGCCTTGAGGGAGACGCGGCAGCGCTCACGATCGTGGCCGCGGGGGAGGCGGGCGCGGTTCGGGGCCTCTACGACATCGCGGCCCGCATCCGTGCCGGAGAGCCGGCGGTCGTGGACGTGGGCGTCGAGGTGAGCTCTCGTCTGCCGTTCCGGATGGTCGACCTCGGGGCTGTCGGGGTGGTTCCGGACGCCGAGGCCTGGGCCGTCGGGACCGACTACTCGCACGCATCCCGGGCCTTCGAAGACGTGATTCTGCCCGAGGCTCCCTACATCGACGAGGATGCGCTCGCCGAAGCGTACGACGAGTTCGACGCTTTCTTGCGGCATGTGCTCGCCGATGGATACACGGCCGTGGCCTTTCCGGGATTTGTCGAGTACGTGACGTTCGACGGCGTCGACGGTGTGTATGCCGAGGGCGACGATCACACGGCGCGCGCTCTTGCCCTGCGCAAGGCGTTCACGCCGTTCTGGGATCGGGCCGACGAACTGGGCATGGACGTCTTCTTGCGGACCGACATGCTCGCCCTCACGACACCGCTCGAGCAGTACCTTGTGGGACGGTTCGGATCGCTCGACACCGCCAATCCGGAGCTCTGGGACGTCTACACGACGGGTCTCGATGAGCTCTACGCCGCGGCGCCGGCGCTGGATGGCATTCTGATCCGCATCGGCGAAGCGGGCGAGGTCTACGACGTCGACGGCTGGGACGTGTCCTCGAAGCTGGCCGTGACCGAGGCGCCCCAGGTACAGGCGATGCTCGAGGCGTTCACGGGGCAGGCCGAGGCATCCGATCGTGAGGTGATCTTCCGATCGTGGAGCGTCGGGGTAGGCGCCGTCGGTGACATGCACACGAATGTGGAGTCGTACGACGAGGTGCTGGCGGGCATCGACTCGCCGGCGCTGATCGTGTCGACGAAGTACACGCTCGGCGACTTCTACAGCTGGTTGCCTCTGAATGACACGCTCGCGCAGGGTGATCAGCGCCGCATCATCGAGTTCCAGAGCAGGCGCGAGTTCGAGAACTTCGGGGCTTTTCCGAGTGATCTCGGCCCCGAGTATCAGTACGCGCTGCAGACCCTGCTCGCCGAGAACCCGAACATCGAGGGCGTCTGGATCTGGACGCAGGACGGCGGGCCGTGGCGGGCTGGCCCGATGACCCTGTACCTGAAGACCGGCTTCTGGCAGCTCTACGAGCTGAACACGCAGCTTGCGGGAGTGTTGGCGCGGGATCCGGATGCCGACGTCGCGGCGGTGACCGCGGGATGGGCGCGCGAGTGGTTCAGCGACGACCCCGCCACCGTGTCGGCGATCGCCGAGGCGATGGCGCTCTCTCGGGAGGCCATCACGCAGGGCCTGTACATCGAGCCGTTTGCCGAGCAGCGGGTCTTCGCGATCGGGCTCGAACCGCCGCCGATGATGTGGATCTTCGAGTGGGACATCCTCACCGGTGATTCTGCTGTTCTCGATGTCATCTACGAGGTCTCGCGCGACCAGATCGACGAGGCGATCGCGGGTGGTGAGCGGGCGGCCGCCGCAGTTGATGAGATGCAGGCGTTGGTTTCGGGGACGGATGCTTCCACCTGGCGCGACCCCGCGATGCGGGATGCGTTTGTCGGCACTCTCTCGTACGAGGCCGACGTGCTGCATCTGCTGTCGTCGTACCGGGCGATGATCTTGCACCAGGCACAGTGGCACGACACTCTCTCAGCGGAGGCTTACGCAGCCTGGCAGAGTGACCGCGATGCGTTCGTTGCGCTCGCCGCCGATCACACCGCGACCTACGCCGGCGACGTCGACTACCCGGCATATAACCTCACCGCCGCGCAGCTGGGCGTCGAGCGCGCGGACCGTGACCTGACGATGGCGTGGCTTGCCCGCATCCTGCTCGTGCTCGGGGTGGCGTGGGTCGTGATCGGGATGCTGTCGGCGCGGACGCGCCTGGTGCGCCGGCCCGGTGCGGCGGCTGCGCGGGCGGCGTGGCTTGCGGCCACGCGCCCGTGGCGGGCACGGGAATCGACGCTCGGGATGCTGCCGCTGGACCGCTGGTTGCTGATCATCGTGCCGGGCGGTCTGCTCGTGGCGACTCGCGCCGTGCAGACCTCGTTCCTGTCGTGGACCCACCTGGCCGTCGTGCTCGGTGCATGGCTGGTATTCCTCATCGTCGTGCGCCTCTTCGTGCGCGAGCGCTCGCCGTGGCCGGTGATCGCGGCTGTCGGTGGTGTGCTGGTGTTGCGCAGCATCCTGACCCTGCTCGCTCTCTCGTTCACGGGGCCGGGCGGATACTGGTTCGCCTTCTGGACCGATCCGCTTCGCCGCTCGATCTACATCACGATCGCGTTCGCGCTGTTCGTGTGGCTGTTCGTCGCGGCGGGGTGGGCGCTCTCGAGCCAGTTCGGCGCCCGCCGCGCGACGGGCATCGTGCTCGCCGGTGTCGGGGCCGGGCTGGCGGTTCCCGCGGCGGTGATCGGGCTCGTCGGTCTCGAGTCGGCGCTGACGCTGTGGAATGACGAGATGGGGTTGCTGCCGTGGGGTCTCGCGCGGATCCTCGGCATCACGACCTATCTCGACATCCCGCCCGATACGCCGTGGTTCGCGGCGGGCTTCGGTGCTGTCATCGCGCTGATCGGCGTGTTCCTGGCGTTGACCTGGCGGCGTGACGCTGTGACACGCTGACGACCCTCGGCACGTCAGATCGGTCGCGGAACAGCGCTGTAGTGCGATCCGGACACAGCAGGCTCGGCCGGCGCCGCCCCGGGCTGTGCAGGTGGCGAAGGCGGGGTACGCCAGGGCGGGCGTTCAGGCGGTGGGGGTGGATCCCAGGCCCAGGCCCACGGTGCTTTCGTGCGAAGTCTTCGGGGTGGTGTCTCGGTTCCGTCCGGTGATCGGTGCCCGGGCGGCGGAATGAGGATGAACGGGCCGAGTCCGTCGCGGACGATGCGCCAGCCGTTGTTGTGAAGCTGCATGTGGTGGAACCGGCACAGCAGGATGCCGCGGTCGATGTCGGTGCGACCGCCCGCTGCGACGTGGTCGATGTGATGTGATTCGCAGTACGCGGCGGGCACCGAGCATCCGATGCCGGCGCAGCCGCCGTCGCGGATCGCGAGCGCAAGCTTCTGCTTCGCACTGAAGAGGCGTTGCTCGCGTCCGAGGTCGAGGGGGTTGCCCCGGCTGTCGACCGTGACATCGACGGAGCCGTGCTGGCACAGGGCGCGGTCGATGATCGCCCCGGGAAAAGCGTCTCCGCCATCCTCTGCGTGGCCCGTGGCGATCATCCGGCCGAGCGGGTCGCGGGCGCCCGCCTGGTCTTTGACGATGACCATGCGAACTCCCGGCTGGCGAACACCGAAGACGTCGGCGGCCTCAGCCACCGCGCCGGCACGCAGAACGTCGACGAGAAGGTCGTACTCGAGCTGCTCGTTGGTGCGCGGGTCGGCGATGAGGTCCGCAGCTGCGACACGCTCGGCATCCGTGACGAAGCGCGGTCCGCCGCGCCGGGGTCGGAGTGCCGCCGCAAACATCGACCGCACGAACAGCGCCATCTCGTCGTCGAACGCGATGTGGCCGTGATGCTGGCCGTGCTGGTCGATCCACATCCGAATGGAGCGCTTCTCGTAGCGGTTCTGGAACCGGCACGCCGCCCCTGTCGGGTCGAGGATGTCGCGCATCTGCCGTGCCCGGCTTCGCAGTTCCTCGACCGATGCTCCCTCGACTGCCTCGTCGACGAGTGTTCCCGCCGCAACCGACCAAGCGAGAGCCGCCGAGGCCGGGTCGATGTCCTCGGCGTCGGGCTCCCCGAGTCCGCCGCGGATCGCGTCGTGCTGGGCTGGTGTGAGTCGGCCCTCGAGCAGTGCCACCCGCAGCGGCGCGTGCCACGGCTCTCGTGCGGAGGCGGCAGCGCTCGGGAGATTCGCGTCGAGCGACAGCGCGTTGTCATCGCCAGCAGGGTCGCCGCTCTCGGCATCCATCGGCGCCGCGGATGCCCCGCCCTCATCGAGCAAGGCCGCCCCGACGCGGAGCTGGCGCAGCGCGTCAGCACGGCTCCCGCCCGTGATCGACTGGATCAGCGCGGCAGGCGACGCGTGCCCCTGGCCCGCTGCCAAACCCGAATGCCCCTGTTCGCGTCGGGACCTGGTTGCCGCGACACCGGCGACCACCGACTGCAGGCGCTCGGCATCATTGGCGATCGCCGTGACGTGACGCAGCACCTCCAGCACCGACGCGTCCGACAGGGCCGCTGCGCCAGCGGGCAGCCCCGTGGGCTCGACATCCAGCTCGGCGAACACAGCGAGCTGATCGAGCCGCTCGCGCATTGCCGTGAGGATGTTCATGTCTTCACTACATCACCAACCTCCGACATTGGCAGGCCCGTCGCCATCACTCGAAAAGCGGCTGTGGACAGGGCTTTGTTTCAGAATCCTGGGGAGGAGACGACCGCCACATCGGATGCCACGCGCGAGGACTGAGGGTGGCACCGCCTCGTCGGGGTGGACGGCGAGCCAGCGCAGCGCCGCAGCGGGGCGAAGAACGTAGAAGAAGCGCTTCAACGAGGGCGCACTCGAGCGCTGCTGAAGCGCGACATATCGGTAGTGGCGGCCGACGCTGGCGCGTTCCGCGACGGCCAGCGCCAGCGTCAACAGCCGATCGCGAAAGTCGGGGTCGCCGGAGTAGATGATCGGGGACCGCAGCCATTCGATCGCGGTGGCATTGCCTTTCGCGATCAGTCGCACAGTTTTCGCCAGATCCCAACCGTTGACATCGAAGACCGCGTCCAGAGGCGTCTCGATGACATCCCGCTCGGGCCACAGCGAGAGGTAGCGGTCTGGGGGCCGCACGAAAATGAACCGACAGTCCTCGTCGCTGTCAGGCGAAGGGAAGCCCCACGCGCGGCTGCCGCTCTCGATCGCCCAGCGGATGCGCACGTCGTGCTCGACTGCCACAGCTGACAAGCGAGCGTCGATCTCGGCTACGACACGCGGATCGAGGCTCGGTGAAATAGCGCGCACGGCTCGAAGATACGCGCCGGTGAGCCCTGATCGACGCGACGGCGGGAGTCGAACCCGCTGCGCGACCGGGTATGAACCGGTGCCCGGAACCATCCGGTCCGCCGCGATGAGGACCCCACGCTAACCGCCACCCCTGACGTGCGGCTGCTGTGTTTCTGACCGTGACGTCACATGTCGTCATCCGTCGCTCGCGTGGCAAGGAGATGCTGGTGGGCGAGCCGACGCAGGGCAAGGATGGCGGGTTCGTACATCGCGGTGCCGAGCACGGCGTACGAGACCTGCTCGCTCTCGCTGAGCTCTGCCAGCGGGAGCAGCTCGGCCGCCGCGACCCGCAGGAGCGGGCCGGCGTAGCGGGCGGCGGTCTCGGCATCCCAGGTGAGCCCCGCCGCTTCGATGCCGCGGATCGCCGCCTCGAGTTGCCCGACAGCGGCGAAACGTTCGTCGTAGGTGAGCCCCAGTCGCTCGATCGTCTCGCGCGCGCGGTCGGTGTTCGTCTCGTCGGCGTACGGCGGCAAGGCGCTCACGGCCCTTCCGAGCGTCGCGTACGGCGTCTCGTCGGGCGCATCGATGAGGGACAGAATCTCCTTCACCCGCGCGAGCGGCAGCGCCCGAACGTCGCTGAGGGCCTGGATGACGCGCAGGCGCGCGAGGTGCTCGTCGCCGTAGTCCGCGCGGGTTGCGGAGGTCGCGGTGCCGCGGGGGAGCATTCCTTCCCGGATGTAGAACTTGATCGAGGCGACGGGGATGCCGCTGTGTTCAGACAGTTCAGAGATGCGCACGCTGCTCCTTGCTTGGATAGTGGCACTATCCTATATTGGGTAGTGAAACTATCCAATGCGCGCCGGCGGCGCGGAGAGTCGAAGCGGAGCATCCATGTCCCCGATCCTGTCGATCGTCGTCGGCGCCACCCTGCTGACGGTCATCACCATTGCCTACGGCGGCACCTTCGTGCTGCGCACGACGACCGGCGGTCATCCGTTCAACGGTCTGCAGAAGACGTTCTTTCGCGCCGGCCACGCCCACGCCGGCGTGCTCGTCATCCTCGGAATCGTCTGCGCGCTCGCGCAGGCGTCGGCGGGCGTGGCCGGCGGATGGGAGTGGGCCGCGGTCGGCGTGCTCGCCTCGGCGATCCTGGTTCCCGCAGGATTCTTCCTGGCGGTGATCGGTCGCGATCCGCAGAAGCCGGGCAAGGCCATGGCGCTGCTGTGGGCCGGGGTCGTCGTGCTCGCGATCTCACTCGCCGTCGTCGGGGCATCCGTGATCGCGGCCGGGGTCGCAGCACTCGGCTGAGCCGCGGCACATGCCCGCCCCGAACGGAGCGACGATTCGTGGCGGGCAGCTGTGGGAAGATCGTCCTGACCCGCCGAGCCCGTCACCCGTTGGTTCTCGCAGCGGCGACGTGAGAGCGGAGAGTGGCGGCATGGCAGCCGTGGACAGCACTGCCGGGGGACCCGGCGCCGTGTCGCGGCGTCTGCCTGTGCGGTATCCGCTGACGTCCTACTTCGTCGTCGCGTTTGCCTTCTCATGGGTCATCGAAGTGCCGTTGGCTCTGGCCACGCTCGGTGTGATCCCATCGATCCCCGTCGCCGTGGTCGCCATTGCGATCGTTGTCGCGACGTTCGGACCGCTGATTGCGGCATTCCTCGTCACGGCGCTGATCGAGGGTGGCCCTGGCGTCGTGGCCCTGCTGCGCCGGTTCGTCCGGTGGCGTGTGGGTGTGCGCTGGTACCTCGCTGTCCTGGTGGGGATACCGCTGGTCATCATCATCGGGACCCTGCTCGTTCCGGGCGCCGGGGAGTCGTTCGATCCGTCGGCACTGGCGGCCCTGGTGGGGTATCCGATGGCGTTCCTCATGACCGTTCTGCTCGGCGGGCCCCTGGGGGAGGAACCCGGATGGCGCGGCTTCGCGCTGCCCCGGCTGCAAGAGCGTCATGGCCCGCTGCGGGGGAGTCTCATCCTCGGTGTGCTGTGGGCAGCCTGGCACCTGCCGCTGTTCTGGAGTGGGGTGTGGACCCCGCCGACCGTCGCGAACATCGCGATGTTCACGGTCATGATCATGGCGCTGACGATCATCATGACGTGGGTCTTCAACAACGCCGCGGGAAGCCTCCTGATCATGATTCTGATGCACGCCTCGTTCAACACGTTCGCGAACAGAGTGGCTGCACCGCTGTTTCCCGCCCCGATCTTCACGGACTACGGACTGCTTCCGGTGCTCATCGGTTTCGGTATCACGGCGGTGGTGCTCATCGCCGTGACCCGGGGTCGTCTCGGTTACGCGGCGACCACAGATGCACCGGGGTCTGAGCCGGTGCGCTAGAGGGCGGACCGCCTGATATCAGCGCGAGAACGAGTCGGCGGCTCGGTCGAACTGACCGCCGCGACGCTTCTCGACGATCTCTTTGCCCAGCGGCATGAGCGACACCGGCACGAGCTTGAAGTTCGCGATCCCCAGCGGAATGCCGATGATCGTGATGCACAGCGCGAGTCCCGACAGGATGTGACCGATCGCCAGCCACCAGCCGGCGAGGATGACCCACACGACGTTGCCGAGGAACGAGAACACCCCCGAGCGCGGGTGGTCGACGACCTCGCGCCCGAACGGCCATAGCGTGTAGAAACCGATCCGGAACGAGGCGATGCCCCACGGGATCGTGACGATCAGCACGCACAGGATGACGCCGGCGAGCATGTAGCCGAGGAACAGCCAGAACCCCGACAGGACGAGCCAGATGATGTTCAGGAGCGTGCGCATGAGGTCCATTGTGGGAGTCGCTCCTGTGCGCGAGGTGGGACTCGGGCGAGCCGTGAGGATCAGTCGAGGCTGCGGCGGCGCTGGGTGCGGCGCAGGAGGCCGGCCGCTCCGGTGACGAGGAGGATCACGCCGAGCCCCAGGATCAGAATCGCCACTCCGGTCGCGGCATCCAGCGTTGCCGCCCACTCGACGGCGGCGCTCGGGCGCGACGGCTCCGACAGGAGCCACAGGCCGCCGATGGCGACGGCGGCGAAGAACAACCCCCAGACAACGGCTGCCCAGCGTGTTCGCGGAGCTTCGACGCCGGGGTGCGCGGGGGTGAGCTCTGCAACGCGCACCGGCGCCGCGGGTTCCTCTGCCACCGGGGGCGTGAGGGGCGCGGATGCGTCACCCGAGGTCGACGCGAATGCTTCAGGCTTTTCCGGCGCGGGGGGCCGGAAAAGCGGCGGCCTCTCGGATGCGATGACGTCGAGGGTCATCGTGTCGTCGCGGTCGTCGATGTCGGCGTTTTCGGTGGGGGATGCGGGGGTGGAGTTCTCTGTGGACATCGTGGTCACCTCGAAGTGGGTCGGGGCAGCGCCCTACGGGGCGGGAAGTGGAGAAAGGGTGGGAAGCGGCTCGGGCGATGACTCGCTGAGCGGGTCGCTACCAACGAGATTCGTGAAGGAGAGATAGACCTGGCCGCTGTCCTGGTCGAGGACGACGCGCTGTGTGGTCTGAACGGGGGTTTGGGGGTAGGCGAGAACCATCTGCAGCCTGCCGTTATCGTCGGTGGGCACTCGTTGGGGACCCACGTGCTCCTGGTTCCCCTCATCCCAGCGGTCGTACCAGACTTCGGTGGTCCCCAGGGACGCGTTGAGATCCAGCGCGACGCCGGGGACCACCGTGATGGTCGTGTAGCCGTCGCCCTTGCGGATAAGCAGCGGCGGCGGTTGCTCCGTGGGGAGCGGCTGAATGGTGAGGTACAGCTCGCCGTCCTCCTGCGATATGACTCCCTGAGGCTCCGTCGAGTTCTCGATGGTGATGTGAAAACGTGCCTGGTACTCGGAGGCATACGTCACGATGGGTGGAATCGTGGCTGCCACCGTCCCGCCGAACAGTGCGACCACTGTCGCAAACGCCAGGAAGCCGCTACGCCGACGCATGAGCCCGGCGACGATCATCGACACCGCGAGCACGAGCGCTGCGACAAAGAGTCCGTACGCACCCGCAGTCTTGACGTTCACCGAGGTGATCGCTGTGTGCCAGATCGCGGTTCCAGCGCCGGCGACGAGAGCGACTCCGAGCGCGGACACCACGAACGCGCCGCTGGCACGTGGACGGGACAGTCGACGGATGCGGCGCTTCTCGTTCGCGGCGGTTGCGAATGCTGCAGCCTCGGCCTCGCGCTCGCGGCGTGCCTGGTCGCGGGCGAGGCGATCGGCATCCTTCTGCGAGCGCCGCCACGCGTCGTTCTCGGCGCGCCAGGCGTCGTGGCGGGCGCGCCACTCGGCGATCTCGGCGTTGCCGGCGCCCCGCTCGGGAGGCAGCGGTTCGGCCGGGGGCGCAGTCGGTACGGCATCCGTTGCAGGAATGTCCTCGCTTGCTGCCTCGGATGCCGAGGTCGGCGAGGCGCCACTGCCTGTCGCTGGCCGAGCGCTCGCCCGAACCACCAGGATGACGAGCGCGACCGCCAGCACGGAGCCGACGATCCAGCCGATGATGGCTAGCGGACCGGTGTTCCATCCCGGCACCATCCACCCGAACCACGGCACGACCGGAACGAAGCCGACCACCAGCAGGATGATGATCGCGACCATCGCCGGGTCGAAACGCCCGCGCGTGGCCTCCCGCAGATGGATGCGCCCACCAACATCGGGCAGCAGCGCCCACGCGATCGCGTAGAGCAGCAGCATCGGGAACCCGAGCACGGCGGCGACGACGACAATGCCGCGCACGATCGCAGCGTCGACACGGATGCGGGCAGCGATTCCGGCGCAGACTCCGCCGAGCCATCCATCGGCGCGCACGACGCCGAGCCCGCGCACCCAGGCGAAGAACCGGTCCGCCCCGGTGGGTGCTCCCGTCGGTCGCGGGGGAGGTGGACCCGGATCGGTCGCGGGAGGTTCCGTCGAAGTGCTCATGGTTCGATCGTGGCGGACGGGTCGATCGCACCGCGATGGGGTGATCCCCTGAGCGCACCCTGATTCCGGCGTCCGTGGCTCCCGATCTCGGCATCAGGGTGATTGGATGGCGGCATGTCGTCGGCCCCCGCCTTGCCCGCGCGCCCGCCCCTGCAGCGCCTGCGCGAGTGCCTTGTCTCGGGCACATCGGCCGCCGTTGCCGAACACCTCGACTGGAGCGTGGTCGCGGTACGGATGCTGTTCATCGTCCTTTCTGTGGCATGGGGCGCAGGCATCCTGCTGTACGTCTGGATCTGGGCCTTCACACCCTGGCGAGAGGGCGACGAGGCACCCTCGCGCCGGGCACCGGTCGCGTGGATCCTCGCGTCGCTGTCGGTGGGTGCCGTGATCATCGCGTGCGGTGTCGCGGCGACCATCTCCCGGTGGGACGTCGTCTACGCCACTCGTCCGGAATGGTGGACGGCAATGCTCGCGGCAATCCTGCTCGCCGTGACTGCGGGGCTGTGGGCAACGCTCATCGACGGATCCGATCCCGCACGCGGTCCGCGCCACGCCCTGGGGGTGCGGATCGCGGCATCCGCAGCGCTCGGCACGCTTCTGATCGTGCAACTGACGACCTTGCAGCAGGGAGGTGTCGTGTCGTTCATCGGCGCGCTAGCCCTCATCGGCGGGATCGTGTTGGTCAACTCCTCGACGTTCGTCGAGAAGTGGCGGGAGTTGTCGGGGGAGCGGGTGCGCCGCATCCGCGAGGAGCAGCGCAGCGAAATGGCCGCGCACCTGCACGACTCGGTGCTGCAGACTCTCGCGCTGATTCAGAACCGGGCAGGTGCCTCGAGCGAAGTGGCTCGTATCGCCCGCGCCCAGGAACGCGAGCTGCGCGGTTGGCTCTACGACGGCGACGAACCCGCCGACAGCGACCTGCCGACCGACCTGCGCGATTACGCGGCAGCCCTCGAGATCGACTACCCGGTGCGGATCGACGTCGTCGTCGCGGGGACCTCGGCCGAGCGAGCCAGCGGCGAGATGGCGGCTGCGGCGCGCGAGGCGATCCTCAACGCGGCCCGCCACGCCGGCGGCGAGGTCTCGGTGTACATCGAGGGCAGCGCGGCATCCGTCGACGTGTTCGTCCGTGACCGCGGTCCCGGCTTCGAGCTCGACACGGTGCCCGCAGATCGTCTTGGTGTGCGTGAATCGATCATCGGACGGATGCGGCGCGCGGGCGGTACCGCGACGCTGCGGCGCGGCGCGGGAGGTGGCACCGAGGTGCACCTGCGGCTGGGAGGGGCGGCATGAGCGGCATCCGCGTCGTGATCGTCGATGATCATTCGATCTTCCGGTCAGGGCTACGCTCCACGCTCGAGGGTGTCGAGGTCGTGGGCGAGGCGTCGGACGTCGAGTCAGCCGTCGCGGTGATCGCTGCGGAACAGCCCGAGGTCGTGCTGCTGGACGTCCACCTCCCGGGCGAGACAGGTGAGGTCGCCGCGGCGACGGGCGGCGAGGCCGTCATCCGCCGAGCCGCCCCCGCCGCACCGTCGACCCGATTCCTGGCTCTGAGCGTCTCGGATGCGGCCGAAGACGTTGTGCGCGTCATCCGTGCCGGCGCCCGCGGCTACATCACCAAGGGTTCGTCGGTCGCCGAAGTGAGTGCCGCGGTGCGCGCCGTCGCCGACGGGGATGCCGTGTTCTCGCCGCGCCTGGCGGGCTTCGTGCTCGACGCGTTCGGCGCGGTCTCGGGTGAGACTGCGGCAGCGAGCGACGAGCTCGACAGGCTCTCGGCCCGCGAGCAGGAAGTCATGCGGCTCATCGCCCGAGGCTACGCCTATAAGGAGGTAGCAGCCGAGCTGTTCATCTCGATGAAGACCGTCGAGACCCACGTGTCTGCCGTGCTCCGCAAGCTCCAGCTGTCCTCGCGCTACGAGCTGACGGCCTGGGCTTCCGCCCGCCGCCTGCTCTAGAGCGAACCTGCCCGCGAGAAGCCGATCGGGCGCCGATGCGCACGGCTCCCGCTCGGATTCTCGGCGCCGGATCGGATTATCGATTGATGACGCGGGCGGTTCGGTTCAGCGGACGAGGCGCTCGCCCGCACGAACCGGCACGTCCCAGCGGTTGGTGGGTGGGGGAAAGACGCACACGTAGCCGTCCGAGAACGCGCAGGGCGGGAGATGGGCGCGATTGAAGTCGACGGTGACCGATCCGTCCGGTTCCGGTGCCGGCATCCGCAGGAACCGGAATCGGTAGCTTTCGTTTCCGCTGGTCGCGTCGGAGAACGCGGCGAACAGGGAGCCGTCGTCGAGCAGTTGCACGCACAGTGCCACATCTCCGTCTGGCAGCGCGAGGTGCAGGAGTCCCTCGTAGTCATCGGTGCTCTGGTAACCATCAACCGCGAGGGTCGGCACATCGCGGCGTGGAGTGAGCTCCAGTCGCGCGACGAGCCGCATCCGATCGTCAACGGACCAGCGCTCGATCTGTGAGATCCCTCGCGCCGTGGGCGCCGACGGGTCGTAGACGCGCAGCGCCACCGCGCCGTCACGCTCGAAACCTCGAAGTTCGAGGCCTCCGGATTCCCAGCGCTCGCCGGACGCCAGGTTGACGAATCCAGACTGAATTGACCCGATGGCCCGTCCGTCCTCGGCGTGCCAGTCACCCGGAACGCCCTCGAAGGAGCGTGGTGTCGGGTCCAGCCAGTGCGTCGCCGCGAGCGTGGCGATTCCGCCGGGCGACCAGACGGCGGCGTCGCGGTGCGCGCGCCATTGCTCGGTGGTTGTCATGACGAGCCTTTCGTCGCGGGGAGTGTGCAGCAGCGCCATCGTCGCAAGGAGCGCCGTCAGAAACATATTGTTACACCATCGAAACCTGGCCATGGATAGCATCTCGCTATGGATCAACGAGGTGACATCGACATCGATGCGCTCACTCGAGCACTCGATGTCCATTCCCTCCGCATCCTGGTCGCGATCGACCAGACGGGCTCAATCAGCGCCGCCGCCCGATCGCTCGGATACTCCCAGCCGACGATCACCCAGCACGTGCAGCGGCTCGAGGCTCGCCTCGGGGTCGCGCTGGTCGCACGCACCGCGCGCGCTGCGCGTCTCACCCCGACCGGTGCGCTGCTCGCCCAGCACGCACCCCGGATCGATGCGAGCCTGACGGCAGCGGCCACCGAACTGGCACGGATGCTGGGCCGCCGGGCCGACCTCGTCCGGATCGCTGCCTCGGCAGATGCCGTGGGCACCGTCGTCGCCCCCGCGCTCGGACGCCTCGCCGCGCAGCATCCCGAGATCGACGCCTCGTTCCTGGAGGCACCCGACAATGGTTCGGCCCTCGCTCTCGTACAAGACGGCCGGGCCGACATCGCGGTGACCCTCACTCTTGCCGTCAGCGGTGAACGCCACATGATCGCTCGGCGCAGCGGGATGCGCTCGAGCTTCCTGTTCGCGGAAGAGATCGTCGCGGTCAGCACCGCGGACATGTCTGCGGTCGGCGGACGCATCGATCCCGCACTGCTGGCCGACGAAATCTGGATTCGCGGCGACGGGTCTCCCGGAGACCTGCTCGCGCAGCGACTCGAGCGCCCCCGCGCAACCGACGACATGCAGGTCTCGAATGCCGCTGCTGCTGTCGCGCTCGCCCGTCACCGCGTCGGCACGACCTTCGTCGCCGAGAGCGCTCTGGCGGGTATCGACCTTCCGGATGGCGTGCGGGTGTGGGGACTGACTCCGGCACTCACTCGGCGCGCCACCGCGACGGTTCTCGTCGAGGCCGCAACGATCCCCGCCGTCGAGGCGGCGCTTCGCGTGCTCGCCTCGCTTCGCCCGTCACCCGTCGACGTCGAGGTCATTCTCGATGCGAGACGGCGCAGCGCAAGCCACCGTGCCCGATTCAGTTCGTCCCGCACGACATACCCCACCCGAACCACACCCCCCGAGGAGAGTCCCATGCCCTTCCCGTCCACCGCCCGCCTCGCCCAAGCGGGCGCCGTCGTCGCCGCGGGAGCCCTTCTGCTCTCCGCGTGCAGCGCCGACCCGGCACCGTCGGCGAGCACCGCCCTGGCTGACAGTGGTGAGCAGATCGACAGCATCACGGTCGCCCTGCCCGGCTCGCTCTCCAACCTGTACGTCGGGCAGGAGTCCGGCATCCTGAACTACTACATCGCCTCGATCGCGCAGGAAGGTCTCGTCGCGATCGACGCCGACGGCGCCATCCAGCCGGCCCTCGCTGAGTCATGGTCGCAGCCGGATGACGTGACGTACGTCTACGAACTCCGTGATGACGCGACGTTCCAAGACGGCACCCCGGTCACCGCCGATGACGTCGTCTTCAGCCTCAACGAGGCTCGCGACGAAACGACCTCGCCGGGCCTTGCGTATTACATGACCAACGTCGAGTCGGTCGAGAAGACCGGTGACAGTGAGGTGACGGTCACCCTCACCGAGCCGGATGCCGCGTTCGCGAAGAACATGAGCACCGGTGGCGCCGCTTTCATCACGTCGAAGGCGTTCTGGGAGGCCAACGACGGAAACGTCGGGACGGCATCCTCCCTCCTGATGGGAACCGGCCCCTACAAGGTCACTGAGTTCGCCCCCGACTCCCACGTCACCTTCGAACGCACCGACACATGGTGGGGCGACGAGCCCAAGGTCAAGAACATCACGGTCAACTTCATCCCGGACGAGTCGACCAGGCTCCTCGCGGCCCAGTCCGGCGACATCGATGTGGCGTTCAACGTTCCGCTCGCGCAGTCCACGCAGTGGGAGAACCTCGACACCATGCGTGTCGACTACATCAACGACCTGTCGTACGTGGGGCTCTACTTCAACACGTCGGTCGCCCCGTTCGATGACCCGAAGGTACGCGAGGCCATCGCGCACGCCGTCGACCGCGACGCCTACGTCGACAAGCTGCTGCGGGGGCACGGCGAAGCCGCCACCGCGATCATGACCCCCGAGTCGCTCGCCGCGGTCTACTCCCCGGATGTCGCCCGCGAGAAGCTCGCCGAGATCCCGCAGTGGGACTTCGACCTGGATGCCGCCAAGGCGGCGCTGGCGGAGTCGGGCTACCCCGACGGGTTCGAGACCGAGATCCTCACCCCGAACACCGGACCGCAGCTGGGAACCGCAGCGCAGGCGCTCTCGCAGAACCTCGCCGAGATCGGCATCACGCTGAACGTGCGCGAAGTGCCGATCGAGGAGTGGCTGGCGAGCCTTGATGCCTCCAGCGACTACGGCCTGAATATGATGTGGTACTTCTCGACCCTCGGTGACCCCGCCGAGATCCCGAGCTACCTGCTGGGCGTCGGCAACCCCGCCGCGTACGACAACCCCGAGATCATGGCGCTGCTCTCGGAGGTGGGCGCCGAGTCCAACCCGAGCGATCGCATCGACCTGCTCATCGAGGCCGAGACGCTGCAGGCCGAGGATGCCGTCAACATTCCGCTGTGGTGGGGCCAGTCGGCAACCGCGTTTGCCAAGGACCTCGGGATGAACGACTACAGCTCGTTTGCGTTCATCTCGTCGTGGCCGACACAGCTCTACCGCGCGGCGCAGTAACACTGACGGAACCACCACTGTGACAACAGGTTCACCCCTCCGGGCACGCGCCCCGCGATCACGGCCGCTCGGCCGCATGCTCGCGGTGCGCGTGCTCGGCATGCTCGGCGTGCTGCTGGTTCTCTCCTTCATCGTCTTCTCGCTGATGTACCTCGCGCCGGGAGACATCGTGAAGAACCTGCTCGGCAACCGGCCGTCCTCGCCCGAGGCTATCGCCGCGGTGCGCGCGCAGTACCATCTCGATGACCCGTTCCTCGTGCAGTACGTGCGCTGGCTCGGAGGGTTCCTTACGGGGGATCTCGGCGAGTCGATCCGGTTGCAGACGCCTGTCGCCGACGCGATAGCCTCCCGCGTCGGGTTGACGGCACTGCTGTGCGGGATCGCGTTCGTCATCGCCCTCGTGGTGGCCATTCCGCTCGGGGTGCGCAGCGCCGTGCGGGCAGGCGGAGCATCCGATCGGACTGCCAGCGCGCTCGCGGTCGTCGGGCTCAGTGCCCCGACGTTCGCCGTCGGCCTGCTGCTCCTCTACGTCTTCGCGTACTACCTTCCGGTCTTCCCGGTGTACGGGGCAGGTTCGGGAGGGCTCGACACGCTCTGGCATCTCATCCTCCCGGCGATCACCCTCGCCCTGGGCCTCGGGGCCATCATTCTGAAACTCACCCGCACGGCCATGCTCCGCGAGCTCGAGACCGACTACGTCACCTCGGCCCGCGCTCGCGGCCTGTCAGAGCGCAGTGTTCAGCGCATTGCGCTGCGCAACGCGGCGATCCCGATCGTGACCGGCGCGAGCCTGGTGTTGACCTTCCTCGTCGGGGGCACGGTGCTGGCAGAAACGACCTTTGCGCTACCGGGCCTGGGGACCCTGCTGCAGGACTCCGTCCTGTTCAAAGACATCGCCGTCGTGCAGTCGCTCACCCTCCTGGTCGCCATCGTCATCGCGGTGATCGCGCTCCTGGCCGACATCGCCTACATCCTGCTCGACCCGCGCGTGCGTGAACGGGGGGTGCCGGCATGACCGCCGCCATCGAACTCATGACCTCGCCGACCCGTCGCCGCAGACGGATGCCGATTCTCATCATCCTGTCGGTCGGTCTCATCGCTCTCGTGGTTCTGGCGGCGGTCCTCGGCCCGCTGCTGTTCCCCGATGCCATGCGCCAAGACATCCTCTCCGCGCTCCTGGCTCCGGGACAGGACGGACACCTGCTCGGCACCGATGAGCTGGGGCGCGACGTCTTCGCCATGACGGTCGCAGGCACGGCGTCGGCGCTGGTCGGACCGGTGTGCGTCGCCGTCGGGTCGATGCTGCTCGGCATCCTGCTGGGCACTCTGGCCGGTTACGAGCGCGGCTGGCTCGATTTCCTGATCAGCCGCTGGACCGACCTGCTGCTGGCGCTTCCGGTGCTGCTGGCCGCCATCGTCGTCGCCGGCGTGTTCGGCGGCGGGTACTGGGTGACGGTGGTCTTGCTGATCGCGCTGTTCTCGCCGTCAGACATCAGGATCGTTCGCGCCGGCGTGCTCGAGCAGTCGGCGCGGCCCTATATCGAGGCGGCGCGGATGCTCTCGCTCTCGCGGTGGCGCGTGATGTTCCGCCACATCCTGCCGAACGTATCGACCCTGGTCATCACGAACGCGATGCTCAACGTGGCCTTCGCGATCGTCGCGTTCTCGTCACTGTCGTTCCTCGGTGTCGGCGTCCCACCGGGCACCGCCGACTGGGGGCGCCAGCTCACCGACAACCGGGCGATCATGTTCGACAACCCGGCAGCCGTCATGGTGCCCGCCGCCCTCATCATCCTCGTCGCGTGTGCCGTGAACCTCGTCGGCGACTGGATCGGGCAGCGCCTCTCGCAAATAGGAGAAGACGCGTGAGCGGCGTGCAGATTCAGGGGCTCACCGTGCGGGGGCCACAGGGCGTCATGGTCGAGCCGTTCGACGCGACCATCGCTCCGGGCCGAACGCTCGCCATCATCGGCGAGTCCGGATCGGGCAAGACCCTCAGCGCGAAGAGCCTCATCGGCCTCCTGCCCCGTGGTTTCCGCGCCGCGGGAACTGCCGTCGTCGGTGACATCACGCTCGCCTTGGATGCCGCACCTGCAGCGTGGACGTCGGTGCGTGGGTCCACCGTCGCGCTGCTGCTGCAGGATCCGTTCACGAGCCTCTCGCCCGTGCACCGGTGCGGCGATCAGATCGCGTGGACGCTACGGGCAGCATCCGATAGGCGGATCGCGGCATCCGAACTCACCCGCGAGGTCGCCGCGCGGCTGGCTGAGGTGAAGCTTCCCGAACGTGTCGCGCGGGCCTTCCCGCATCAGCTCTCGGGTGGGATGCGGCAGCGGGTAGCGATCGCGGCAGCGCTCGCCGCCGATCCGAAGCTCCTCATCGCCGATGAGCCGACCACCGCGCTTGACGCCTCGAACCAAGCGGAGATCCTCGACCTCCTGCGTGCGGTGCAGGCACGTCGAGACCTGTCGGTGATCCTCATCTCGCACGACCTCGGGCTCGTGCGCGGCCGCACCGACGATGTTCTGGTCATGCAGCACGGCGTCATCGTCGAGCGCGGAACAACCGGTGCCGTGCTGTCTTCCCCGAAGCATCCGTACACTCGCGCGCTGATCGACGCGGATCCCGTGCTCGCTCCGCCGCGAGACGCACCGACCTCCGCCAGCGAGACGACGCCGACCCTCGTTGAGGCGACGGGGGTGACGAAGCACTTCGGGGAGCGCACCGTGCTCGATGGTGTCGACCTGCGCATCGGTGAGGGCGAGATCGTCGGCGTGGTCGGAGAGTCCGGGTCGGGCAAGTCGACTCTCGCTCGCTGCATCGCGGGGCTCGAGCGCGAAGACGGCGGAGTCATCTCCTTCGCCGGCGAGAACCTCGCGCCCGGACGCCGTTCGCGCACCCCCGCGCAGATGCAGATCGTGTTCCAAGACCCGTATTCGTCGCTGAACCCGATGATGTCGATCGGGTCGATCCTGCGCGAAGCCCTCGCGGTCGCGCACCGCCCGGCATCCGATGTCGCGGAGCTGCTCGAGACCGTCGGGCTTCCCGCCGACTTCGCCGGCAAGCGCCCTGCCGAGCTGTCGGGCGGCCAACGACAGCGCGTCGCCATCGCCCGAGCCCTCGCGCCGAGACCGCAGCTGCTCATCTGCGACGAATCGGTCTCGGCACTCGATGTCTCGGTGCAGGCCCAGATCCTGACGCTGTTGACGGCGCTTCGCGACGACCTCGGCATTTCGCTGCTGTTCATCTCGCACGACCTGGCGGTCGTGCGACTGCTCGCCGACTCCGTGACGGTGCTGTGGGACGGCCGCGTGATTGAGAGTGGACCGTGCGAACAGGTGCTCACCGAGCCTCGCCACGAATACACCCGGATGCTGGTCGCTGCCGCGCACCGCGAAAACACGTCGGTGAGTGCCGGCGAGAGAGAAGACTGACGTGCAATCGATCGAACCGGTGCTCGCGGAAGGCGCAGACGCTGTCACCGCGGTTCTGGATGCCGGCCTCGCCCCTGCCTTGGGTGCAGAGCGCGCCGCGCGCTGGCGCGTCGAGCGCGCCGGATACCGCCCGACGGTGCACACCCTCGGGCACGGGGAGGGCATCCTGGCTGCCGCACTCACGTCTGGTCGCCCCGCAACCGCTGCGACGAAGATCGTCGACCTGTGGACCTCGCCTGATGCGCCCGATGACGCCGCCGACCGCCTCGTCGCGCGCGTGATCGCAGCGGCAGTCGAACGCGGCGATGCCGCAGTGAAGTGGGAACTACCCGAGGGCGCCGCCGTGCCTGCGTCGGCTCTCGCGCACGGCTTCGTTCCCCTGCGCGCCCCCTGGGGAGCCGTCGGCACCGAGGGTACGCGGGGACTCGTGCACTGGCTGGTTCCCCTGACCCATGACGAGCCCGGGTATTACGGACAGACGACCCTCTTCACGTGTGGAGCGGTTGCTGGTCTCATCGCCACCGAGCGCTACGGCAGCCACGGCTTCGCGGGCGAGACCGTGCCCGATCGTGATCTCGAGATCGAGTTCTGGCGCCGCGCCAGCAACTACCCGGCCTGTGAACCGCTGGGGCTTGCTGTCACGGTGCAGGAACACATCGGGCCTCACGGCGCCGTCGAGGTCACGCTCAATCACCCGGGACCGGTCCTACTGGAGGATTTCACCGGCTTCGACTACGACTTCCGGGCCGAGCTGCAACGGGAGTCGCGAAAGCGCGCGGCAGATCTCGGCATCCGGGTCGACACAACCCGCATCCCGATGACGGAGGTGTCCGCGCGGGTCGCCGCGGGCGAGCAGGCCCTTCTTCTCATCGACGAGGCACCGATGCACGCCGACCCCGGCCCCCACTGGATCGTCGCTCACGCCGCCGCCGGGCCTTACGTCGTCGTCGAAGACCCGTGGGTGAACACGGCGACGGGGGAGACCTGGGTTGACACCCACGATCTGCCCATCCACGTCGATGACCTCGAGCGCCTGGTCGCCTGGGGCCCGGAGGGTTATCGAGGCGTGATCTTCTTGTCGCCGCGCTGAGTCGGCGGGCCGGGCGGATGTCGGGGGTCGCGAATAGACTTGCGGGGTTATGGATGTGGTGGATGACGAGCTGCTGACCGGCCTGAATCCGCCGCAGCGTGAGGCGGTGCTGTACCGAGGGCGGGCGCTCCTGATCGTGGCGGGAGCGGGCTCGGGCAAGACCCGCGTGCTCACCCACCGGATTGCGTCGCTGCTGCGCAGCGGCGAGGCGTACCCCAGCCAGATCCTCGCGATCACCTTCACCAACAAGGCAGCCGGTGAGATGCGAGAGCGTGTCGAGCAGCTCGTCGGCGAACGCGGGCGCGGCATGTGGATCTCGACCTTCCACTCCGCGTGCGTGCGGATCCTGCGCCGCGAAGCCGAGCAGTTCGGATTCACGAAGGCCTTCACGATCTACGACTCCGGCGACTCCCGCGCGCTCATCAAGCGCCTCGTCAAAGAACACGAAGCTGACGCGCTCGGGCTGACCCCGGCAGGCGTGCAGGGACGGATCTCCAAGCTCAAGAATGAGCTCGCGGATGCCGAGTCCTTCGCCCGCCAGGCGAACATGAGCGACCCCGCCGAGCGCCTGTTCGTCGAGATCTTCGGCGACTACCAGCGGGCGCTGCAGCGTGCCAACGCGTTCGACTTCGACGACCTGATCGCCCAGACGGTCTACCTGTTCCGCGCGTTCCCGCAGGTCGCGGATGTCTACCGCCGGCGCTTCCGGCATGTCCTGGTCGACGAGTACCAGGACACGAACCACGCCCAGTACGCGCTCATTCACGAGCTCACCCGCCCCGTCACGGGAGCTGCGGCCGAGCCGTACTCCGTCGGCGGAATGATGATCTTCGAGCCCGACGAAGCCCCCGAACTCGAGGGAGCCTCGCTCACGGTCGTCGGCGACTCCGACCAGTCGATCTACGCGTTCCGTGGCGCCGACATCCGCAATATCAGCGAGTTCGAGCGTGACTTCCCCGGCGCGAAGGTCGTGCTGCTCGAGCAGAACTACCGGTCGACCCAGAACATCCTCTCGGCAGCGAACGCTGTCATCGGCAACAACTTCGACCGCAAGGACAAGAAGCTGTGGACCGATGTCGGCGCGGGGGATCCGATCGTCGGGTTCACCGGTTACTCGCAGCATGACGAAGCCCAGTTCGTCGCGGACGAGATCGAGGCCCTCCACCGTCGCGGTGTCGAGTACGGGCAGATGGCAGTCTTCTACCGCACGAACTCCCAGTCCCGTGCGCTGGAAGAGATCTTCATCCGCTCGGCTGTGCCCTACAAGATCATGGGCGGCACCAAGTTCTACGAGCGCGCCGAGATCAAGGATGCCCTCGCATACCTCGTCGCCGTCGCCAATCCCGCCGACGAGATGGCCGTGCGCCGCATCCTGAACAAGCCGCGGCGCGGCATCGGCGACGTGACCGAAACGGCCATCGCCCGGTACGCGGCAGACGAACAGATCACGTTCCGCGATGCCCTCGCCAACGCCTCGGCGCTCGGCGTCGGACCGAAGATCCAAGCCGCGATCGTGCAGCTGGATGCCGTGCTCGCCGAGGCCAGCGCGCTGATGCTTCCATCCTCGGGCGAGCTCCCGCCGCCGACCACCGTGGCCGAGGGCCTGCAGCTGCTTCTGAACAAGTCGGGATACCTCGACGCCCTCCGCGCCTCCCGCGACCCGCAGGATGAAGCGCGCGTTGAGAACCTCGACGAACTCGTGGCCGTCACCCGTGAGTTCGCTCGCAACAACCCCGACGGCACGATCATCGACTTCCTCACCGAGGTCGCCCTCGTCGCGGATGCCGACGACCTCGACGATGCCAGCGGTTCCGTGTCTCTCATGACCATGCACACAGCGAAGGGTCTGGAGTACGACACGGTATTCATTACGGGTGTCGAAGAAGACCTCATCCCGCACCGCATCTCGGCCGGCGAGCCGGGCGGACCACAGGAAGAGCGACGCCTGTTCTACGTCGGGGTCACGCGTGCTCGGGCGCGGCTCTATCTCACGCTCGCCATGACCCGTGCGCAGTTCGGTGAGGTGTCGGTCGCGATGCCCAGCCGCTTCCTGCAAGAGATTCCCGCGACGCTCATCGACTGGCGCCAGTCGCCCGGTGACGTGAACTCCCGTGGGGGTTCGCAATCCCGCGCCCTCAACGCGCGGCCCGGGCGGTCTGGCGCGGGGGGAGGCTTCGGGGGATCGGGCCGTTACGGCGACGCGCTCGTGCCGAAGTCGACCTCGATCGACAAGTTCGCCAACCGCATCCCCGCGAAGGTCCGCGACAACGGCGACATGGAGCTCGCGCCAGGCGACCGCATCCGTCACGACGACTTCGGCGAGGGTCGAGTGGATGCCGTCACCGGCGAGGGTGCGAAGCGCGTCGCGCATGTTCGGTTCGATACTGCCGGAGCCAAGAAGCTCCTGATCAAGATCGCCCCGATCGAGAAGCTCTGAGAGTCGCGCGCCAGGACTTTCGCCCCTGAGCGGCGACGGCGGCCGAGCGTACGATCGCGATGACGGCGTGAGCGAGGGCGCACCAGCGCCCAGGGCAGGTCAGGCCCGCTGGCAGAAGGAGGCTTATGACCCTCGCCTCAGTGCTCACGGTGCTCGCCGATCACCCGGTGCTCGTGCTGTTCCTGGTCACGGGTGTCGGTGCGGCGATCGGGCGCATCCGGCTGTGGGGGATGTCCCTCGGTGCGGTGGCCGTGCTCTTCACGATGATCGCGCTCACGGCCTGGGGCGTGTCCCAGGGCGTCACGATCGAGGTGCCCTCGTACGTCGGTGATTTCGGTTTGGTGCTCTTCGCCTTCAGCATCGGCGTCATCGCCGGGCCGGGGTTCGTGAACGCGCTCCGCACGTCGTACTGGATGCTGCTGCTCGTGTCGGCCATCATGATCGTCGCCGCAGCCCTGACGCTGGGCCTCGGGACACTGCTGGATCTGTCGCCGGAAACGATCGCCGGCGCCTACGCCGGGTCGGTCACGAGTACCCCCGCCCTCGCCGCCACCGGGGGTAGTCCGGCGGCGACTGTCGGGTATGCGAGCACGTACATCTTCGGCGTCGTCGGGGCGATGGGCGCCGTCGCGCTCGCGCTTCGCCACAGCCGCACTGACGCTGACGCGCCACCGCGGATCGTCGACCTCGTGATCCGCATCGACACCGACAGCACCCCCACGATGACCGACCTCACACGGCGGCACGGCGGTCGGGTGCTGGTGTCGCGCCTGCGTCGCCCCAACGGGGAGGTCATCGTCGTCGGCCCCGACACGGTGCTTGAAAAGGGCGCGATCATCAATGTGGTCGGCCCCGAGCGGGTCGTGGCAGCTGTCACCGATGAGCTCGGGCATCCGTCCACGGTGAACATCACCCACGACCGCAGTCGGCTCGACTACCGGCGGATCATCCTGTCGGACTCGCGCTGGTCGGGGCGCACGATCGCCCAGCTCGGTGTCGCCGAGCGATTCGGAGCGACGATCGTGCGGGTGCGGCGCGGGGATGTCGAGTTCCTCGGCACACCCGACTTCGTGCTGCACCAGGGTGACCGGTTGCGGGTGGTAGCTCCGCGCGATCAGTTGCCCGCGGTCACAGCCTTTCTCGGCGATTCCGAACGCGGCATGGCCGACCTCAACCCGGTAGCTCTGGGCCTCGGCATCGCGGCCGGCATGCTGCTCGGCCTGATCGAAGTGCCGCTGCCGGGCGGATCGCATCTGTCGCTCGGAGCTGCCGCCGGCGCGCTCATCGTTGGCCTGGTGATGGGCAGGATCGGGCGCATCGGTCGATTCGTGACGACGATCCCGAACGCGGCGGCCACCGCCCTGGGCGAGCTCGGCCTCCTGATCTTCCTTGCGTACGCCGGATCGAAGGCGGGATCGCAGATTCTGCAGGCGATCGCATCGGGAGAGATCGTCGCTCTCGTCGGAATCGGCCTGGTCGTGACATCCTTCGCGATGTTCGGCACCTACCTGCTCGTGCGACACATCCTGCACCTGGGTGGGACGAAGCTGTCGGGTGTCATTGCCGGAGCGCAGACGAACACCGCCATCCTCGCCTTCGCCCAAGAACGGACCGGTCACGATGTCCGTGTCGCGCTTGGCTACAGCCTCGTGTATCCGACGGCGCTTGTGGTGAAGATCCTGCTGGCACAGCTGCTGACGCTGCTGTGAGGGGTGCGGACGAGACTTACCGTCTTTCCCCACCTGTGACAACTCTGGTGCCGTTGGGCGCTCGACGTCTGTAGCCTCGAAACATGGCTCTGTTCTCTCGACGCCCCGCAGCAACGCCTGCCGAGACGCCCGAGGGCGCCTCCGACGATGCGGCAGCGGTCGCTGACCCAGGTCTCTCCGCCGACACCGCCGCAGTGTCTTCGACCCCTGATTCCGTTGACGACGAGCCCGACTTCGACGCGGTTGTCGGTATCTCGATGTCTTCCTTCCAAGGCTTGGGGGCGCCAGCCCCGGCGGCCAATGCGGTGAGCGAGGAGGGAGCCGATGGGACCGACGCTCCTCCCCGCCCGGGACTGCAAGACAACGGCCCGCTCGTGACAGCCCTCGCGAAGCTTCCGGAGCGGCCCGAGCCCGCGGAACTGCTGCAGGTAGCGCGCCAGCTTCTGCAGGGACACCTCTTCTTGCGCGTCAAGGGAGACGCGAAGCGGATGCTGGCCGAGGGCGAGAACATTCCGCTGGCCATCACGACAATCGGTGAGAAGCAGTACGTCCTCGTCTATAGCGGTGTCGCTGCTCTGCGCGCGAGCCTCGCCGCCGACGGCGCTACCGACACTTCGGCGATGGCCCAGCCGGCGCAGGCGGTGCTGCGGTTCCTACTGTCGGGAACGTACGCCGGCCTCATCGTCGACCCGGCGTCCGCTCCTGCCAGAGCCATGCTGTCGCGAGAACTCATCGCCCAGATGATGGAGCAGGCCGATCCCGACTTCAGCATCAAGAAGCTGCTCTCCGCTCGCCGCACCGAGTCCACGCCCGACGATGTCGTGGCAGCCATCCCCTCATCGCGTCTGTGGATCGCGGTGAACAAGCCCGACGGGTCCGATCAGGTCGGCGTCGCCGAGGCCCGCACTGCCGACGGTGACCGTCTCATCGAGGTGTTCACGCACCCCATCGAGATTGCCGCCCTTGGGCGCGGGGACCGGCCCGCGCCCGTCACCGGTGCGCAGCTGGGTGCTGCACTTCGCGCCGACCCCGGGCTTGCCGGCATCCTCATCGATCCCGCCGGTCCCTGGATTCGCCTCGACCGAGACGACCTCGCCCCGCTGATGGTCGAGGCTCCGGGCGATGGCGACTGACCGAGTCATCCTCGAAATCCCCGGCCCCGACGGTGACCGGGAGGTCGGGCTGTCGAGCCCCGATCGCGTGCTGTGGCCGGCGGTTGGGATCACCAAGCGCGAGCTGGCTGAGTACCTGCTTGCCGTCGCCGAACCCTTTCTGGCCGCCAACGGCGATCGCCCCGTCTCACTCGAGCGCTACCCCGACTCGATCGAGGGTGAGATGTTCTTCTCGAAGAACCCGCCCAAGGGCGCACCATCGTTCGTCGACACTGTCACCGTGACCTACAACAGCGGGCGTCGGCATCCGCAGATCGTGCTCACCGAGCCCGCGGCCGTCGTGTGGGCTGCACAGATGAATACCGTCGTCTTCCACCCGTGGGCCTCGCGGACCGCGAACACCGACAACCCCGTCGAGCTGCGCATCGACCTCGACCCGCAGCCAGGTACCGACTTCGCGGATGCTGCCGCCGTCGCCCCGGCGTTACGCGATGTCCTCGCCGAAGCCGGCCTCCAGGCGTGGATCAAAACAAGCGGGAACCGCGGCATCCACCTGTTCTGCCCGATCGAACCGGAGTGGGAGTTCCTCGACGTTCGCCACGCGGTCATCGCTGCCGGTCGCGAGCTGGAGCGACGGATGCCGGAGCGGGTCACGACGAACTGGTGGAAAGAGGAGCGCGGGCAGCGCGTCTTCATCGACTTCAACCAGGCAAATCGCGACCGCACGATGGCCGGGGCCTACAGCCCGCGTGCCCTCCCGACCGCCACCGTTGCCACACCGATCACGTGGGAGGAGCTGGCCTCCGTCGATCCGGCATCCTTCACGGTGCGTACGGTGCCGCAGCGACTTGCCGAGCTCGGCGACCCGTGGGCCGAGTTCGGAGCATCCCCCGGGCGAATCGACACGCTGCTGGAATGGTGGGAGCGTGACCTCGCTGAGGGCCTGGGCGAGTTGCCGTTCCCGCCCGAGTTCCCGAAGATGCCCGGCGAACCCCCACGGGTGCAACCGAGCCGGGCACGCAAACCCGACACGAGCGATCCTGAAACGGAAGAGACCGCGTGACCGAGAAGACTACCGACGGGGCGCGCTCCGAGACACCGGCGACGAGCGATCAGTGGGCAGCGCGCCTGCTTCAGACGCGCTGGATCGTCCGTGCCCCGATCCCGCTGTTCCGTGCGGGGCTTGGCTGGCTGTTCGGCGGCAGGTTCGTGATGGTCGAGCACATCGGCCGCAAGAGCGGCGAGCCGCGCTATGTCGTTCTCGAAGTGATCGAGCGTGAGACCAACGCGCTCCGCGTGGCTTCCGGCCACGGCCCGCGGGCGCAGTGGCTCAAGAACCTGGCCGCTAACCCCGCCGCACGGCTCTGGGTGGGTCGATCCAAGGGCGTTCCCGCTATGGCCCGCGTCCTGCCCGAGATTGACGCTGCGGCGGCGCTTGCCCGCTATGCCCGGGTGCATCCGGATGCCTGGGAACACCTAAAGGGGGCGATGGACGAACTCAACGGGGGAGAGGTGACCATCCCGGTGGTCGAGTTCACCCCGCCTTCGCGCTGATCCCGCCGCTCAGCACTCAGCTCTCGAGCACCGCCCCCACGTCGTACGCTCGCACCGTCTCGAGCTGCTCATAGGTGCAGGAGCGGGGATCGCGGTCTTCTCGCCACCGCACGAACTGCACGGTATGGCGAAAACGCCACTTCTCGAGCTGGTCGTAGCGCACCTCGAGCACAAGCTCGGGACGCAGCTGCACGAACGACACATCCTTGCCAGAGGCGAAGCGAGACCGCTCGCCTTCACCGGTCACCGCGGCGCCGGACTCGTCGCGCTCGACGAAGGGCTCGAGCTCGTCGACGAGCTCGAGCCTGCGCTTGTCTGACCACGCTGCCACGCCGCCGACCTGAACGAGCTGGCCCTCGTCGGTGTAGAGACCGACGAGCAGTGAACCGACGCCGCGACCGCTCTTGTGGACGCGGTAGCCGAGTGCGACGACATCCGCCGTGCGTGCGTGTTTGATCTTGAACATCATGCGCTTCCCCGGTGCGTAGGGCTGCGCGAGGGGCTTGGCAACGACGCCGTCCAGACCCGCGCCCTCGAACTCATCGAGCCAGCGGGCAGCCTGGTCCGGGTCGTGCGTCGTGCGCGTGACGTGCACCGGATGCGGCACCGCGCTCAGGAGGTCGAGGAGCTCGGCCCGCCGGGCTTGAAACGGCTCGCTGGCAAGATCGCGCTCCCCGCGGGCCAGGATGTCGAACGCGATGAACATCGCCGGCGTCTGATCGCTCAGCATCCGCACCCTCGACTCGGCGGGGTGGATGCGTTGCGTCAGCGCGTCCCAGTCCAGGCGCTGGGAGCCCGGCACGCCCAGCGCGATGACGATCTCGCCGTCGAGCAGGCACGGCTCGGGCAGAAGCCGCGTGAACGCCTCGACGAGCTCGGGAAAGTAGCGCGTGAGCGGTTTCGCGCCGCGACTACCGATCTCGAGATCTGTCCCGTCCCACGAGATGAGCGCGCGGAAGCCGTCCCACTTCGGTTCGAAGCTCAGGCCACCGGCTACCGCGTCAGGCGCGGGGATGCTGTCGACGGACTTCGCGAGCATCGGCTCGGGAATCGTGTGAGGCATGCGGTCAGCATCCTGTCTGTTGGGGGTCGTTGTCGAGCCCCGGCGTCAGGACGGCGCCGGTTCGGTGCTCTTGCGTCGCGCCCACCGGGCCGGCGTGTTCGGACCGTCCCAGACCTGCACGATTCCCCACGCCACGGCAGTGATCGGCACCGCCAGGACCGCGCCGACGATTCCGCCGAGCACCGTGCCGATTGTCAGAGCGATCAGGATGACGAACGAATGCAGCTTCATCGAGCGGCCCATCAGCACCGGTTGCAGGAAGTTCCCTTCGAGCTGGTTGACGAGCACGACCAGACCCACGACGAACAGGGCGTTCACCCAGCCGTTGGCAACGAGCGCGACGAGCGCAGCGAGGATGCCGGCGAGAGTCGCCCCGACGATCGGGATGAAGGCGAGGAGGAAGACGAGGACGGCCAGGGGCAGGGCGAGCGGGACGCCGAGGATCCAGAGGCCGATGCCGATCCCGACAGCATCGACGAAAGCGACGGATGCCGTGCCACGGACGTAGGCGCCGAGCGTCGACACTGTCTTGTCACCGATGCGGTGCGCCCGCGCTTCGGCAGAACCGCGGAACGGGCGGAGCAGAAACTCCCACATCCGCGGGCCGTCCTTCAGGAAGAAGAAGAGCACGACGACCAGCAGGACGAAACCGGTGGCGAAGTTGGCGACGACACTGACGCCGGCGATGGCTCCGGTGCCGAACTGAGCACTCGTGATGAAGTCCTGGATGGAGGCGATCCACTGGTCGATCTGCTGCTGATCGATACCGAACGGCAAGGTCTGCACCCACTGCCACAGCTGCTGTGCGCCAGCCTGCGCTTGGCTGTAGAGCGAATCCCACTGGTCGCGCACCGCCCAGACGATGAGCCAGCCGACGCCCCCGAGAATCAACACGATGGCAAGCAGCGCGACGAGGGTGGCAAGGATCGAGGGAACTCCACGACGGCGCATCCAACCCATGACCGGCGCGAACGCCGACGCGAAGATCAGGGCGAGCAGCACCGGGATGACCACGAGCGTGAGTTGCCTGAGCCCCCAGATGACGCCTGCCGCCAGGGCGACGACGACGATGATCTGTAGGCCCCGCGTCGCGAGCACCCCGAACTTGTCGCCCCAGAGCTTGCGGGGTGGCACGATGCCGTCATCCGGTACCGCAGGAGCGCTGTTGCTGTCTGTGGACGAGCCGATGCCGAACAATCCCATGCGTCGACCGTAGCTGCCGTGGGCACCTGGGCGCACGGTCTTGACGACGCGGCCCGCATGCGGCAGTCCGGCGCTCACCCGGTTGGTCAGTCGTGTGTCAATCGCCGCCGAAGACGTCCGCGAGCGTGATCGGCACGCCTGCCGCGTCGCTGAGCGCCGTGCGCGCGGCGTGCCAGCCGCTCATCCCGTGAACGCCAGGCCCGGGCGGGGTCGACGACGAGGCGAGATACACCCCGGGCAGCGGTGTACGCCACGGATGCCGGGACACGACGGGTCTGCGGATCGCCTGCGCCATCGTGAATGCGCCGCCGGAGATGTCGCCACCGATCTCGGCGGGGTTCCTCCTCCCGCGGGACGCTGCTGTCGTCGAGTGCGTCGCGAGGACCAGGTCCCGCGCGCCCGGTGCGAAGCGCTCGATCTGCGCGAGAACGGCAGCCGTGGCATCCGCCCTCGACCCGATCGGGACGTGCGTGTACGCCCACAGGACCGCCTTGCCCGCGGGGGCACGGGTCGGGTCGATCACCGACGGCTGCACCGCGAGTACGTACGGGTTCGCGGGGATCCGGCCGCGTGCGACATCCTGCTCGGCGGCGATGATCTCCTCCCGCGTTCCGCCCAGGTGCACGGTCGGGGCTCGGCCCACGTTCGGATCGCGCCAGGGGATGGGCCCGTCAAGCGCGACGTCCACTTTCATGACGCCGGGGCCGTACCGGTAACGGCGCACCGCCCTCGCGTACCCGGTCGGGAGCGCAGAGTCTGTCAGCAGCAACCGCGGCGAGGCGTCGAGGATGAGCAGATCGCCCGCCGCCGGATCGCCCCAGTCCAGGCCGTCGAGCGACGTGACCCGTCGTCCCGTCTCGATCACGCCGCCGTGAGCGCGGATGTCGGCGGCGAGCGCCTCGGCGATGACCTGGGCGCCGCCGCGCGGGACGGGCCACCCACCGGCGTGGGCCTGCGCCGTCAGCAACAGGCCCGCCGCTGCCGACGCCAGGGACGGCATCCAGGTGTTCGCGTGAGCCATCGCTCCCGCCAGAAGCGCTGCAGCCCGCGGCGTTCGGAAACCCAGCGCGCCAAGGCTCGTGCCCTGCTCGAGCACCCGAAAGCCGAATCGCGCCGCCGTGACCGGATGCCGCGGCATCCGTATCAGCTGATCGCCCGTGAACGACACCAACGCGTCGATGTGGCCCGCGAGCGGTCGGACCGTCGCCAGCCAGGCGCGTCCGTCGGGGCCGAGGTCGTGTGCCGTGCGGTCGAGGTCGCGCCAGGCGATGGCCGCGGGCGCATCATCGAGCGGGTGCGCGTAGGAGGCATCCGGGATGAGCCACGACACGTCCCGATCCAGCCCGAGCGCCCGGAACACGGGAGAGGTCAGCGCAGCAGGGTGCACGGCCGAGCACACGTCGTGGCGGAAGCCGGGAAGGGTCAGTGCTTCGGTGCGCAGTCCACCTCCGATGGTGTCGGCTGCCTCGAGGACCCGCACCCGCAGTCCCGCCCGAGCGAGTGTCGCCGCGGCGGTCAGTCCGTTCGGTCCGCTGCCCACGACCGTCGCGTGTGCCGCCATGCCGTCAGTCTGCCACTCTCGGCATCCGGCGCGCCCCGGTCAGAGGTCGAGAGAGGAGTGCAGACGGCGGGTGACCTCGGCCAGCGGCATCCGCTTGGGGAAGACAGCCACCACGATGTCGTCGGGATCCGGATGCTCGGGGTCGGGATGAACGCCGAACTTGCGCATGAGGTCATCCAGAGCGGCTCGCAGTACCGACACCGGCACGGGTTCCCGGTCGCGCAGTAGTTGGCGCAGCACATGGTTGTGAACGGCAGCGACGGATGCCGCGAAGCCGACCGCATCGATCGGATCAAGTCCCGGGAGTGCGCCGCGCAGGTACTCGTCGAAGAGTCGCTCGTACCGGAATACCGTGACGATCTCGCGCTCTCGCAGCGCAGGAACTTTCCGCACCACGGAGTAGCGGCGCCGTGCGAGCTCGGGGTCGGCGGCGAAGTGTTCGAACACCGTAACCGCCGCATCGCACACCGCGACCCAGGGGTTCTCGTGAGGCTGCGACAGGTTCTCACGCAGCTGCGCGAGCAGGAGCTCGTGGTCGGCGAACACGACGTCGTCCTTGCCGCCGAACTGACGGAAGAACGTTGACCGGGAGCTGCCGGCAGCCTGGGCGATCTGCTCAACGGATGTCGCGTCGAAGCCGTTCCGATCGAACAGGTCGAGCGCGACGGCGACGACTGCGGTCCGCGACGACGACGTGGCGGCGGTGGTGTCGGACATGCCGTGAGCCTACCGCCGGGGGAACCTCAAGTTTGGCTCAGTGTTACCTCAAGGAAAGAGCATCTGAGCCCAGGATCATCCCAGGAAGCCGCAGCTTTCCGGTATCGCGCGATAGCGTCGCGGTGCGGGATCGCTCCGGGTGCTCGGCATCCGTCGCCCCGCCTTTGTTGTGTGAGGCCTCTGGCCACGGACACGGATGGAAACGCGGGATGAGCACACGCACAGCGTTGCCGTCGACGAGACGGCCGCAGTGGGGATCCGAGAAGCGGCGCACGCCGCTCTCGACAGTGCACGCTCGCCCGTCTGCTGCCAAGGTGGTGTGGGCGCGGATCGCCATCGGTGCGACGATTGCGGCCTGGGTCGGCTACATGATCTTCACGATTCTGCCGCAGCTGTTCGCGAACGACGGGGTCTTCCGGACGCTCGAAGTGATCGTCTACGCGGCGGTGGTGACGTTCCTCACGTTCTCGGCCCTGATGTACCTCGTCGCCCGCGCCGGGGCCTTCCGCCGATTCCGGGATCATGTCCGTGCTCCGCGCGGGGAGCTCGACCGCCACTTCGCGGAGGGGCACCAGGACGGGCTGACCGTCCTCATCCCGTCGTATGCGGAAGAGCCGGCAGTCGTGCGCAAGACGATGTGGTCGGCCGCGTTGCAGGAGTACCCGTCGCTGCGGGTCGTCCTGCTTCTGGATGACAGCCCCTTTCCCACCGACCCTGTGGTGCGGGAGCGTCTCGATGAGACCCGCCGCATCGCATCCGACATCGAGAACGCTCTGAGTGAGCCTGGCGAGCGGTTCACCGCGGCGCTGCTGGCGTATGAGAACGAGTGGCTACTGGGCGGCACTGTCGCCTCGGATGCCGTCGTGACTCTCCGCGACGAGTATGCCGCCGCGGTGGCCTGGCTGCGCACCGTCGGTGACGAGTGGCCGCACGAAGACCACGTCGACACCTTTTTCATCGAGCAGGTGATCGGAGGCCTTGCCGAAGACTTGGATGCGACAGCACAGGCTCTGCAGGCCGCGATGGATGCCGATGCCGCGCCCACGGGCGAGAGACTGCTCGAACTCCACCGCCGCCTCGTCCGGATCTTCACCGTCGAAGCGACGACCTTCGAACGCAAGCGCTACGCGTCGCTGTCGAATGAGCCGAACAAGGCGATGAACCTCAACGCGTACATCGGACTGCTCGGGGGGCGCTATCACGCTCACCCCACCGATGAGGGAACGGTGCTCGTGGAAGTCGGTCCCGCGGACGAGGCCGACATCGTCATCCCCGACACGCCCTACCTGCTCACCCTCGACGCCGACTCGCTGTTGCTTCGCGACTACTGCCTGCGGCTCGTGCACTTCCTGGAGCAGCCCGAGAACGAACGCGTCGCGGTGACCCAGACGCCGTACTCGTCGTTCCGGGGAGCTCCCACCCGCATCGAGCGACTTGCGGGCGCCACGACCGACATCCAGCACATCCTCCACCAGGGGATGACTGCGCACGACGCAACCTTCTGGGTGGGCGCAAACGCCGTCATCCGTCGGCGTGCGCTCGAAGACATCGTGCAGGTCGAGACGGTCAACGGCTACGAAGTGCGCCGGTACGTGCAGGACCGCACGGTCATCGAAGACACCGAGTCGAGCATCGACCTCGCCGATCAGGGGTGGTCGCTGGTGAACTACCCCGAGCGCCTCAGCTACAGCGCCACGCCGCCTGACTTCGGTTCGCTCGTCGTGCAGCGACGCCGGTGGGCCAATGGTGGCCTGCTGATCATGCCCAAGTTCTTGAAGTACGCGCAGCGGCGGCGCAAGTCGCACCGGCCGATCACGCTCACCGAATGGATGCTGCGCACCAACTACATGGCATCGCTGGCGTGGGCATCCTTCGGTCTGATCATGCTGCTGACCTACCCCTTCGACAGCCGGCTGCTGAGCCCGCTGGTCGTGTTCGCTGCTCTTCCCTATTTCATGTCGCAGGCCAGTGACCTTCGCTACTCGGGATACCGCACGATCGACATCTTCCGGATCTACGGGTTCAACCTCATCCTGTTGCCGGTGAACCTTGCCGGCGTCCTCAAGTCGATCGAGCAGGCGCTCACCGGAAAGAAGATTCCGTTCGCCCGCACGCCGAAGGTGCGCAACCGCACCGCCACGCAGCTGCTCTACGTCGTGGCTCCCTATGCCATCGTCATCTTCTCGGTGTTCACTGCCTGGTGGAACATCCTTCACGAGAATTGGGGCACAGCTGCCTTCGCCGCCTTCAACGCGACCCTCGCGGCCTGGGCGATCGTCGAGAACATCGGCATCCTGGAGTCCATCGCCGACACGTGGTTGGGGCTCACCGACTGGATGTGGGTCGACGCGACCCCGAAGAAGCGTTCGCGCGTAAAGGCGGGGGAGCGCGCGCAGCCGGACTGGCGGGCCGCGCTGTACCACGGTCACCCGGCTGCGGGAGAGACCTCGCCCGACTACCTCCCCCCACCGACCATCCCTGCACGCCCGGTGATGCTCGAGCTCGAGACACTCGAAGCCTCGATCCACGCTGAATCCGAGCAGCCGAGCCTCACTGAATCCGAGCAGCCGGGCCTCTCCGTGCTCGACGTCGATGACTCACCGGAACCCGATCCGGTGTCGGCGACCCGTCCCGAGGTCGCCGCAGCCGAGGCGGCTGCCGAGCCGGAACCCGATCCGGTGCCGGCAGCCGCCCCGGCGATGTCCGAGCCCGAGCCTGTTGTCGCTGAGTCGGAGCCGGAGCCTCACACCGAGCCAGCGGCCGAGCCCGCCGTCGTCGAACTCGATGCGGCGACCGAGCCTGTTCTCGTTGGTGCTCCGACCGAGTCGGTGTCTGAGCCCGGCGCCGAGCCCGAGGTGTTCCGCCCGACGTACGCCATCGCGCCGGCATATGGGATGGAACTCGTGCCCGATCTCTGGATGCCGGGGCCGGAGGGTCGTGTGGTGTCGGCCGAATGGGATGACTTCGGGGACGCCGTCGATCATCCTGTCGAGGTCGCGGCCAGCGCCTGGGCCCCCGGCGACAGCGGCGATCGCGCCATCCAGGTCTTCTCGTCGGCAGAGCCAGCTCGGGTCGATTCGGCGGCTCCGGCGTGGATCGCCGCGCCGGAGCCCGTGTTCCCCGATGTTCCCGTCCAGGCTCCCGCGGCGCAGTATGTCTACACGCAGTCTGCGCCTGAGCAGCGGTATGTCTACACGCAGCCTGCGCCGGCACAGCGGGATGTCTACACGCAGCCTGTGCCGGCACAGCGGGACCAGCCGTGGCCGGTCGAGCCCGCGCAGCAGGCTGCCCCGCAGTGGCACGCTTCGGCACCCGTGCCCACCTCCCCGTGGCAGACTCCGGTCTGGAACGACCAGGCGCCCTCGTACCCTGCCCAACAGCAGTACCCGGGCGAACCCCGGGCGCCCTTCACTGCGTCACCGCTACCGGCGTGGCAGGGTTATGTCGTCGCCCCCGAGTACGCGCCGACCTCTCCGAGCGACGGCCAGCAGTATGGGGCGGCTCCGTCGTGGCAGAGTCCGGCTCAGCCCGACGTCTATCCGCCGGAGCTCGTCCCGGCCACGGCAGCGGCTGGCGCTGACTGGGCTCCGGCGCCTGCGCCGGGCGAGTGGCAGGTGCCTTCGCAGACCGCCGCGCGGACCTCTCCTGACGCCGTACCGGTCGGGGTGCCCCCGGGGCGGATGCCGCTTCGCAACGAGGTTCCGCTGTCACCGAATGCTCCTGTGTCGCGCCCCGTGCGTGGCCGAGGTCGCGGGTGGTGACCGGCGAGACGGCGAGCAGCGCTCAGGAACGGCGGGCGACCGGCCCGCACGCCGGAAAGCGCTTGTCGCCGTGGCGGGTCATGCTCGGCATCCTCATCGCCGCGGCCGCCGGCGTTGCGATCTGGTTCGGGTTCCACACCGTGACCGATCGAGTCGTCATCGACCCGAATCAGCCCTGGTTCGCGGCGTACGTCGATACCACCCTCACCCCCGCCTACGCATTCGAGTCTCCGGCATCCGCCGCTGACGAGGATGTCGTGCTGGGGTTTGTCGTCGCTTCCGAGGAGACCACGTGTGAGCCGTCGTGGGGCGGCGCCTACACGCTGGACCAGGCTGCCCGCGACCTGGACCTCGACCGCCGCATCGCCCGTCTCAGGCAGCAGGGTGGCGACGTCGTGGTGAGCTTCGGCGGGCGAGACAACACCGAGCTTGCGACAGCATGCCCGGATGCCGAGTCGCTGGCGGGTGCTTACCAGGCCGTCATAGACCGCTACGACCTCACGATCATCGATCTCGACATCGAAGGCGACGCGTTGCAGGACACCGCGGTCGGGGCGCGCAGGGCTGAGGCGCTGCGCATTCTGCAGAGCGAGCGGGACGCCGACGATCCGCTCACGGTCTGGCTGACGTTGCCCGTCACGCCGTCGGGCCTCGATGCGACCGGCGAGGCTGCCGCTGTGCAGGTGATCGACGCCGGTGTGAAGCTGGGCGGGATCAACGCGATGACGATGGACTACGGCGTCGACCTCGAGGGTCGAACGATGGGCGACGTGGCGATCTCGGCGATTACCGGCGTTCGTGACCAGCTCGTTGACATCCTGCGCGACTCCGATGAACCGCTCAGCTCCGCGGCAGCGTGGGCGCGCATCGGCGCGACACCCATGATCGGTCAGAACGACGTTGTGGACGAGGTGTTCACGATGGATGATGCTGCGCAGCTCAATCAGTTCGCGCTGGATGTCGGTCTCGGTCGCGTTTCGATGTGGTCGGCCAACCGCGACCGCTCCTGCGGCGACAACTACGCCGACGTACGCATCGTGTCCAACTACTGCAGCGGTGTCGACCAAGGGCAGGACAGTTTCGCGGTCACGCTCGGAGACGGCCTGACCGACACCGGAACTGCCGGCAGTCACACACCGGTGCCACTGCCGAGCGCCTCGGCCACCGACGACCCGGCCACGAGCCCGTATCCGATCTGGAACGCTGACACGCGCTACCTCGCGGGGTCGAAGATCGTGTGGCACGGCATGGTTTACGAGGCCAAGTGGTGGACACGCGGTGACGTTCCCGACGATCCGATGGTCAGCGGCGCCGAGAGTCCGTGGGACCTGGTCGGTCCCGTTCTTCCGGGCGAGACACCCTACGTCGTGCCGACGCTTCCGCCTGGAACCTACCCCGACTGGTCGGGCGATACCGTCTACCGCGAGGGGGATCGCGTCCTCTACGACGGCGTTCCGTTCGAAGCGAAGTGGTGGACGCAGGGTGACAGCCCGGCCGCGGCATCCGATGACCCCGACGGTTCGCCCTGGATCCCGCTGACTGCCGCGCAGATCGAGCAGATCGCCGGCAGCGGGTAAGTCGCCTGCCCGTTCGCAACCGTTCAGTGCCGGGTAGTAGGCTGACTACTTGGTCGAACTATCTCGACATCGAGACATTCCCTCACCCACCCGACGCCGCAGCGGAGGACACCAGCGTGGATCTGTACGAGTACCAGGCACGAGACCTATTCGAGAAATACGGGGTGCCGGTGCTCCCCGGCATCATCGCCGACACTCCTGAGGAGGCGAAGGCGGCTGCCGAGAAGATCGGCGGTGTCGTCGTCGTCAAGGCTCAGGTCAAGACCGGAGGCCGCGGCAAGGCCGGCGGCGTGAAGGTCGCGAAGAATGCCGACGAGGCGTACGAGGCGGCCAAGGCCATTCTGGGCCTGGACATCAAGGGGCACGTCGTGCAGCGCGTGATGGTCGCCGCCGGCGCATCCATCGAGCAGGAGTTCTACTTCTCCGTGCTGCTGGACCGCTCCAACCGTTCGTACCTGTCGCTGTGCTCCGTTGAAGGCGGCATGGAAATCGAGCAGCTCGCCGTCGAGAAGCCCGAGGCCCTGGCCCGCGTCGAGGTAAACCCGCTGACCGGTATCGACAAGGACAAGGCTGTCGAGATCGCTACCGCTGCGAAGTTCCCGGCTGAGCTTGTCGACAAGGTCGCGGACGTCTTCGTCAAGCTCTACGACGTCTATCAGGGTGAAGGTGCGACCCTCGTCGAGGTAAACCCGCTGATCCTGGACGGAAACGGCAACATCATTGCCCTGGACGGCAAGGTCACGCTCGACGACAACGCGAGCGAGGTGCGCCACCCCGAGCACGAAGAGCTCGAAGACAAGGGTGCTGCTGACCCGCTCGAGGCCAAGGCGAAGGAATCGGGCCTGAACTACGTCAAGCTCGACGGCGAAGTCGGCATCATCGGCAACGGTGCGGGCCTGGTCATGTCGACCCTCGATGTGGTCGCCTACGCCGGCGAGAACCACGGCGGCGTCAAGCCCGCCAACTTCCTCGACATCGGCGGCGGCGCCTCGGCGACCGTCATGGCCGCGGGCCTGGATGTCATCCTCGGCGACCCGCAGGTCAAGAGTGTGTTCGTCAACGTCTTCGGCGGCATCACCTCGTGCGTTGCGGTTGCCGACGGCATCGTCAAGGCTCTCGAGATCCTCGGCGACACCGCCACCAAGCCGCTCGTCGTTCGCCTCGACGGCAACCAGGTGGAAGAGGGTCGCGCAATCCTCGCCGCCGCGAACCACCCGCTGGTCACCCTCGCCGCCGGTATGGACGAGGGCGCTGACAAGGCAGCCGAGCTGGCCGCCGCCTGATCGCGAAACCGGATAAGGACTTCTGACATGTCGATCTACCTCAACAAGGACTCCAAGGTCATCGTCCAGGGCATCACCGGCGGTGAGGGCACGAAGCACACCGCTCTTATGCTCAAGGCCGGCACCCAGGTCGTCGGCGGCGTGAACGCCCGCAAGGCCGGGACCACCGTCTCGCACACCGACAAGGACGGTAACGCCGTCGAGCTGCCCGTTTTCGCATCCGTCGCCGAAGCGATGGAGAAGACCGGCGCTGACGTCTCGATCGCCTTCGTGCCGCCCGCCTTCACGAAGGATGCCATGATCGAGGCCATCGACGCCGAGATCCCGCTGCTCGTGGTCATCACCGAAGGCGTCCCCGTCGGTGACACTGCCGAGGCCTGGGCCTACACCCAGTCCAAGGGAAACAAGACGCGCATCATCGGCCCGAACTGCCCCGGTATCATCACCCCCGGTGAGTCGCTCGTGGGTATCACCCCGGCCAACATCACGGGCAAGGGTCCGATCGGCCTCGTCTCGAAGTCGGGCACGCTCACCTACCAGATGATGTTCGAGTTGCGTGACCTGGGCTTCTCGACCGCCATCGGTATCGGTGGCGACCCGATCATCGGCACCACCCACATCGACGCGCTCGCCGCGTTCGAGGCAGACCCCGAGACCAAGGCGATCGTCATGATCGGTGAGATCGGCGGGGATGCCGAAGAGCGCGCCGCCGACTTCATCAAGGCGAACGTGACCAAGCCGGTCGTCGGCTATGTCGCGGGCTTCACCGCTCCCGAAGGCAAGACCATGGGTCACGCCGGCGCGATCGTGTCGGGCTCTGCGGGTACCGCCCAGGCCAAGAAGGAGGCCCTCGAGGCTGCGGGCGTGAAGGTCGGCAAGACGCCGTCCGAGACCGCCGCCCTGATGCGCGAGATCATCGAGCAGCTCTGACGCTCGCTCACCGAGACACCCTCTGTCGCGCGAGACGCCGCGCGACAGAGGGTGTCTCGCTGTGTACGCGGTGTCTCGCTCCGGGCAGCCCGTGGTCGCAGGTGGGCGGTAGCCTGAGGGCATGCCACTGACCGGAGAGTACAAGCCGTCCACATCGGAGTGGGCCCGCACCCAGGCCGAAACCTACGAAGCCACGGGGGGTGCCGAGGGATCGGTGCTGCGAGGCAAGCCCGTCATCGTCCTGACGACGCTCGGCGCCAAGACCGGAGGGCTGCGCAAGACCGCCCTCATGCGCGTCGAACACGACGGAAGCTATGCCGTGATCGCCTCGAAGGGCGGCGCGCCCGACGAACCCAAGTGGGCGGGGAACATGCGAAAGCATGCCGCCGTCGAGTTGCAGGATGGCGCGACCAAGCGCGACTACCTCGCCAGGGAAGTTCAGGGCGAGGAGCGCGATCAGTGGTGGGCGCGTGCTGTCGAGGTGTGGCCCGACTATGCCGAGTACCAGAAGAAGACCGACCGGCTCATCGCTCTTTTCGTGCTCGACCCCGCCTGAGACTCGCGCTCCGAGCCGCACAGGCTGAGAATCCGCCGCGATCGGCGAGTTTTTCCGGCCCGTCGTCAGGTTTCGGACGCCAGGGCGCGGCACAATACGTTCAGCGCCGTCCGTGCGCCCCGGAGCCAGCATGAACGAGACTGCGCAAGCCACATTGACGCGCCGAGACATCGCATCGTCGCGCCGCCGCCCTACCCCCTGGTGGGTCTGGACGCTGGCGGCGATCGGAGGGGTCGGCCTGCTGGCCTTCGTCACGGTGATCGGAGTCATCACGGTGCCGCCGGCCATCGCGAACCTGCAGACCCGTGTGGCAACCGCGGCAGAGCCCCTCGTGCTCGGTCCGGAATCGGCTCCCGTGACCGTCATCGTGCCCGAGGGCTGGCTGATCACCCGACCGGATGACTCGCACGCGCGCATCGTGACACCCGACCGCGGTCTGATCGTGGATGCCTCACTCAGCGCCGCCGACGCCACCCAGGCCGCGATGGACGCCGGCGCGGCGGCTCCCATGGTCGAGACCTTGGCATCGGGGCTGACCGTCGCGCACGGGTCCCCGTCCGGGTCGAGCGAGGAGGGCGCCGCTGCCGTGCCTGACCTGGTCGCTGCGGTGGGGCCGGTCGCGGGAGGTTCCGTCGTCTTCGTCGCCTCGAGCGATGACCTCGAGCGCTACCGCGCGGCGATGGCGTCGCTGGTCGAGGGGGTGCAGCCGTGAGCGCTTCGGTCCCGCGTTCTGCCCGTGCACTGGCCGTCGCGGCCGTTGTCGTAGCGGCATCCGTCGTCGCCTCCGGCTGCGCCCCTGCCGTCGACGAGAACTGGAGCCCGCCGACCTGGCCGGCAACGAGGCTGACCGTCGTCGAGGGCGAGGCGGCGCCGTTGAGCGCGGAACCCGGGCAACCGCTCGCCTCCAACGTTTCACCCGAGCGCATCCGCCAGGATGGTGTCGGCATCCAGGCCCGCTACCTGCTTCTGCCGCAGGTCCCCGCCTTCAATGACGCGGTGAGGGGCTATATCCGGGCCGCGATCGCTGCTCGGCAAGACGCCACCGGCGCGACCTATCGGCCTCAGGCCGGAGACGTCGGTGCAGGCCTGAACGACCGGACCTGCACTCCCGGCTCCACCACGACCCCGGCTGCCCAGTTGCTGGTCGATCCAGCTGTAGCCGGACCCGTCGTGGGCGGTGGTGCGGCTACTGTCGTGTGTGATGTCGTGTGGGCGGCGGGGACCCTGTTCGGCGAGCGGCTGCGCACGGTGATGTCGAACGCGGATGCCGTCACAGCCGACACCGCCGAGACTCTCTTCGGTGACGCGGCAGTGGGCGATGTGGCGTCCGGAGCCCAGCTGTGGACGCCGGAGGCCCTCGGAACCCTCGCTGCGGAGGTTGTTGACGGATTGCGCCGTGCCGCTGGATCCCTCTCGCTGGCCCCCGTGGTCGACCCGTCGGCGGCGGAGCGCCTCGCTGGGGCCTTGGCGACCACGATCCCCGCGGCTGCGGGCGGCATGCAGTTCACGATCCCCGCCGGCTTCACCACCGATGGGCTCGCGGCGCTCGGCATCCCGCCGACCGATGCGGCGCGTACCATTCTCGTTCCTGCGGCGGTCGCCGAGCCCCTGCTCACCGACTTCGGACGACGGCTGCTCGCGTCGGTGGGTCAGCCGTATTCGGGTCCGAGCGTGACGACCCCCGGGGACGTGCCCGTCGACTGTTCGCTGACGCCCTGCGTTGCGCTCACCTACGACGATGGTCCGAGCGATCTCACGGCGAGCATGCTGGATGCCCTCGCGGCCCACCGCGCCAGTGCAACGTTCTTCGCGATGGGTGAGAAGGCGAAGACGTACGCTGCCACGCTGCAGCGGATGGTCGCTGAGGGGCACCTCATCGGAAACCACAGCTGGAATCATCCGTCGCTCACGAAGCTGACCGATGCGCAGATCGCTTCGCAGTTGCGCGACACGACAGCCGCGCTGGAAGCAGCATCCGGCCAGAAGATCACGATGTTCCGACCCCCTTATGGCGACTACAACGCGCGGGTGCTCGCGGTGGCGCAGATGCCCGCGATCCTCTGGGATGTCGACACCGAAGACTGGGAAGGCCCGGCCGACGACGTCCTGATCGAGCGGGTCGTGACGCGGTCGAAGCCTGGCTCTATCGTCTTGCAGCACGACATCCACGGGAACACGGCGCGCACCGTTGGAGCCATTTGCGACGGGCTCCTCGATCGGGGTTTCACGATGGCGACCATCACCGAACTGTTCCACGGCTCGGTCCCGAACTCGGGAGCGTGGCGCAGCGCCCGGTGAGTCGACCGGTCAGCGGCCCGGCGATGGGTAAGGTCGAACCCGCATGAACCGGGTCATCGTCTTCCTTCTCGCGGCCTTCGACGCGCTCGTCACCGTCGCCGCGGGCCTCGTCGTCGTGCTCGCACCGGCGACGCTGCTGTGGGTCGTCGAGTTCGGTGGCCTTGCCCCGTGGGACGCGCTCTGGCCCACCACCGCGAGCGTCTGGCAACTGGGGCATGTCGTCCCGCTGGAGATCACGCTTCCCGCCGACTACCTGGCAACTGCCGGCATCGATCCAGGCGCAGCATCCTTCGTGCTCTCGCTCGCCCCGCTGGCCTTCGCGGGATTCACTGCCATCTCGGCGGCACGCTCGGGTCGCCGTGCGTCGCGCTCGGGAGCGGCGTTCACGGGCGCGCTCGCGGGGACCGCGGTCTTCGCCGCTGCAGCCGCTGGGATCGCGCTGACCGCGGGTAACCCCGTCGCGAACACCTCGCTCACGGAGGCGATCCTCTTTCCCGCCCTCATCTTCGGCATCCCCGCGATGCTCGGCGCGCTCGTCGGCGAATGGCAGGATGCCGACCGCGGCGTCATCGCGGCGCTGCGCGAACGGACCGAAGACCTGCCCGAGGACTGGGCGCTCACCCCGACGGTCATCGCTCGTGCGGGGACGATCGCGGTGGTCGGACTCGTCGGTGTCGCAGCGCTCGTCACCGCTGTCGCGATCTTCGCGCGCGGCTCTCAGATCGTCGGCCTCTACGAGGCGTCCCACGTTGACGTGCTGGGCGCGGTGCTCCTGACGCTGGGTCAGCTTCTCTACCTTCCCACCCTGATCGCATGGGCCCTGGCGTTCGTCGCCGGCCCCGGTGTGTCCCTCGGGGCGGGGTCGACTGTTGCGGCATCCGGAACCACGACCGGCGTCCTGCCCGGCCTGCCGCTGATGGGCGCCATCCCCGAGTCGACCTCGCCGTGGCTGCTGCTGCTCGCACTCCTGCCCGTCGCGGTCGGCGCCTTCGCCGGGTGGTTTGCCCGGTCGTTCTTCGCCGCGGATGCCGAGCGCGTTGCCGCCCGTATCGTCGTGACGCTCGGGATCGCGGTTGTCGCGGCCGGTTCAGCGGCGCTGCTGGTCGCGCTCGCCTCCGGATCGCTCGGACCGGGTACGCTCGCGCAGCTGGGACCGGAGCCGGGCCCCGTTGCGCTGGCCATCGGCATCGAGGTCGGCGTCGGCGCCGGCATCCTGCTGCTCTCACCGCGACGCCGAGCCCGTGAGGATGGCGCCATCGAGGCAGTGCCCACGGCGCTGCTGGAGCCCTCGGTAGACTGAGTCGGTGCTCACCGTCGCCGTTCTCATCTCCGGCGCCGGATCCAACCTTCGGGCGCTGCTCGAGGCGGCGAACGAGCCCGACTATCCGGCGCGGATCGTTGTCGTCGGTGCCGACCGCGAAGCCGAGGGCCTCGCGCACGCCGAAGCCTTCGGCATCCCGTGGTTCTTCGTGCCCTACGCCGAGTACGCGAGCCGGGATGCTTGGGGTGAGGCGCTTCGCGACCAGCTCGCCGTTTGGCGGCCCGACCTGATCGTTCTCAGCGGCCTGATGCGCCTGCTTCCGGCATCCGTGCTCGAACCCTGGGCGCCGCGGATCATCAACACCCACCCGGCGTACCTTCCCGAGTTCCCCGGTGCCCACGGCGTCCGAGACGCGCTCGCTGCCGGTGTCGGTCAGACCGGTGCGAGTGTCATCGTCGTCGACGCCGGAGTCGATACCGGACCCATCCTCGCGCAGGAGCGCATCGCGGTGCTTCCCGGCGACGACGAGGCGAGCCTTCATGAGAGGATCAAGCCGGTCGAACGCCGACTCCTGATCGACGTCGTGAGGCGCATCGCAACGGGCGAGATCGACCTCTCATCCCCCTGACTTTTCCTCTGACCAGGTCCGCGACGACGCAGCCCGCGCGGCCGATGACCACCCGACAGCAAGGAGACCCGATGGCAGGCCCCAGTCACGACCCGTCCCTGTACCGCGACCGCGACGTCGTGCCCGTCCGGCGGGCGCTGGTGTCGGTCAGTGACAAGACCGATCTCCTCAGACTCGCCGAGGCGCTTGCGGAGGCCGGTGTCGAGATCGTCTCCACGGGGTCGACGGCCGCGACGATCCGGGATGCCGGTTTTGCCGTGACCGATGTTGCCGCCGTGACGGGGTTCCCTGAGTCGCTCGACGGGCGGGTCAAGACGCTGCATCCTGCCGTGCACGCGGGCCTCCTTGCCGACCTTCGCCTCGCCCACCACGAGAACCAGCTCAGCGATCTCGGCATCCAGCCCTTCGAGCTGGTCGTGGTGAACCTGTACCCCTTCGTCGAGACGGTGGCCTCCGGTGCACAGGGCGACGATGTCGTCGAGCAGATCGACATCGGTGGCCCCGCTATGGTTCGGGCGTCTGCGAAGAACTACGCGAACGTCGCGATCGTGGTCTCGCCGGAGTCCTACGGGTCGGTGATCGACGCCATTCGTGGGGGAGGCACCTCTCTCGTGCAGCGTCGCGAACTGGCCGCGCGAGCCTTCGCGCACACCGCTGAGTACGACCGGGCCGTCGCAACCTGGTTCGCTGACGAGACACTCGGGGAGGATGTCGAGCTTCCCGCGCACCTCACGATTCGCGCCGAACGGCTCTCGACCCTGCGGTACGGCGAGAACATGCACCAGCGGGCCGCGATCTACACCCGTACGGGCGGCCACGGTATCGCCCAGGCGACGCAGTTGCAGGGCAAGGAGATGTCGTACAACAACTACGTCGATGCTGATGCTGCCCTGCGTGCCGCGTTCGACCTGGTCAAGCCCGCCGTGGCGATCATCAAGCACGCGAACCCTTGCGGCATCGCGGTCTCGGCGCCAAACGCGCTGGACCCGATCGCCAGCGCACACCTGCGCGCCCACGCCTGCGACCCGGTCTCGGCCTTCGGCGGCGTGATCGCCGCCAACCGCAAGGTGACCTTGAAGATGGCCGAGAATCTGCGCGACATCTTCACCGAAGTGATCGTGGCCCCGGACTTCGAGCCCGAAGCCCTCGAGGTGTTCCGACTCAAGAACAACCTGCGCGTGCTGAAGCTGCCCGACGACTGGAAGCAGGAGCCGATGGATGTGCGGCTCATCTCGGGTGGCCTGCTCTTGCAGGATGCCGACCGCTTCCCCGACGACATCGAGTCCGTCGCCACCGATTGGGAGCTCGTCTCCGGTGAGCGTCCGGATGCCGACGCGATGACCAACCTCATTTTCGCGTGGAAGACCTGCCGCGCCGTGAAATCCAACGCGATCGTTCTCGCGAAGGACTCGGCAACCGTCGGCATCGGCATGGGCCAGGTCAACCGGGTCGACTCGTGTCGCCTTGCGGTCGAGCGCGCAGGTGATCGTGTGCGGGGCGCTGTCGCCGCATCCGATGCCTTCTTCCCGTTCGCGGACGGACCGCAGGTGCTCATCGACGCCGGCGTGTCGGCGATTGTGCAGCCGGGAGGGTCTGTCCGCGATGAGGAGGTCGTGAAGGCCGCGCGCGACGCTGGCGTCACGATGTTCTTCACGCGCGAGCGCCACTTCTTCCACTAAGCCTCGATCCACCGATGGACGGGGCGTTGAGCGAGCGTCGTGACGTAGAAATGCCCCTCTGATCAGGAAGAATAGA